>JAITNT010000183.1 GCA_031290295.1 Clostridiales bacterium | reverse complement strand
GCTTACGGCGTTATCGTCGGGTACGAAGTCCCCGAGGTGGCTGTCCTCCTCCTCGCCGATAGGGGTTTCCAACGAAACGGGGTCTTGGGCGATTTTTTGGATTTCACGCACCTTTTCTTCGGGAATGCCCATTTCGCGGGCTATTTCCTCGGGCGTAGGCTCGCGCCCGAACGTTTGAAGCAGCTGCCGCGCCACCCGCACCTGCTTGTTTATAGTCTCCACCATATGTACGGGGATTCTTATAGTGCGCGCCTGGTCGGCGATCGCGCGCGTTATCGCCTGACGGATCCACCATGTGGCGTAAGTGGAGAAACGGAATCCCTTGGTGTAGTCGAACTTCTCGACGGCCTTCAAAAGACCGAGGTTGCCCTCCTGTATCAAATCGAGAAACTGCATTCCCCGCCCTACGTAACGCTTGGCTATAGAAACGACAAGACGGAGATTGGCCTCCGACAGCTTGCCGCGCGCATAAGCGTCGCCGTCCGCCATACGGCGCGCGAGCGCCGTTTCCTCGTCGGCGGCAAGGAGGGGAACCTTGCCTATATCCTTGAGATACATTTTTACGGGATCGTCGACGCTGATATCGCGCAAAAGCTTGTCGATATCCTGATCGTCCTTGTCGATTTGGGCAATGTCCACAAGTTGAACGCTCTCGGCTTCTATAAGCTTAAAAACCTCGTCCATCATTTCCGCCGTCGCCTCGTATTCGGTAACAAACTTCGCGCCTACCTCCTCATAGGTAAGGAAGCCCTTTTGCTTGCCGATGCCGATAAGCCGGGCGATCTCCTGCCTGTGCTTTTCACTGAAAATGTCCTGCATAAATTCTCCTTCTGTTTGTTTTTTTGATTAAATCCTCAAAAAAACCTATTTAAGCCTTTGTATTTCTGTATTATTATCCGCTATGCGCCGCAAAATATTTTTATTTCCGCGCGCCGCGGGGTCCGTAGAATTTGCGTATTCCTCCGAAAGCGCCATGTTTTCCTTAATAAGCGCCTCCCTTTTTAGCAGACGCACACAGCCCCTCGCATAGTCCGCGCCTTTTTCATCGAAGCCCGTATCCGCAAGCAGCCCTATCCGCGCGTGGGCTTCCTCCGGAAACGCCTCCAAAATGCCCGCGAAATTCGCGCCCGGGTGCGCTCTTTTGTAATCATAAAGCTCCCGCTTGAGGCCGTCCTCCAAAAAACCCTCCAAAACCTCCGCATCCTCGCAACCCGAGCCGGAAATATACGCCGACAACAGGAAGCTAACGGCCTTTTCTACGGCGTTAGCCTGCGGAACCTCGGCAAGCGCGCGCTCTACTCCGTCCGCGTCCGCGCCGCTCACGGCGGCAAGCTGCGCCTTCATGTTCTCGAAGCTGTAGCGCGTCTTTTGGCGAATTTTATTTATGTACTCCTCCTGCATTACCGCGGTAGGAAGCTTGGCTATTATCTCGAGCGCCGCCGTCGCAAACTTGTGCCGTCCCTCGCTCGTACCGAGGTCGTTTTCGCTTTCGGCGGCTTTAAGCTTAAACTCTATCAGGGGCAGCGCGGTATCGATAAGTCTTTTATATGCGTCATACCCTTGTTTATTGACCACATCGTCGGGGTCTAAACCCTCAGGAAGCGTAATCACCCTTACGGTAAGGCCGGCGTCCTCCAAAATATCCAGTCCGCGCAAGGTGGCCTTTTTGCCGGCGGAGTCGCCGTCATAGCTTATGTACACCGATTCGCTGAACCTTTTTATCAGCTTCGCCTGCTCTACCGTGAGGCTTGTCCCCATACTGGCTACCGCCGTTTTGAAGCCGGCTTTTACGAGAGATATCACGTCCATGTAGCCCTCGCACAAAATCAGGTAGTCGATACCCTGCTCCTGCTTGACCTTCTTCAACAGGTTGGCGGCATAAAGCGTTTTGGATTTGTCAAAAACCACGGTGTTGGCAGTGTTGCGGTACTTTGCAAAATCGGTTTTTTCCAGCACCCTGCCGCCGAAACCCACCACCTCGCCCATGACGTTGATTATGGGCACCATTACGCGCCCGCCGAAAACGTCGTAGTCCTTTCCGCCGGAATTAGTATCGGCAAGCCCCGCAAGCTTCATGTCCTCCACCGTAAAGCCCGACCTCTTCATATGACTTATAAGCCCGTTATAGTCTGGCGAATAGCCTAGCCCGAACTTAATTATAATGTCGTCGCCTATGCCGCGCCCCGTCAGATATTTATAACCCGCGTTCTCGCGCGTCATCAACGCCCTGTGATAAAACCGCGCCGCCTCCAAATTAGCCTTAATAACCGTGTCCTTCTGCGACTTCAATTTTGCGGTGCGCGCGGCATCGGCATCCGTGCCCTGCAGCTTGGGCATTTCCATGCGCGCCTCCTCCGCAAGCATTCTGATAGCGTCTATTCTTTCCACGCTCTCATACTTAGCGATAAAGGTTATCGCGTTGCCGCTTTCGCCGCAGCCGAAGCAGTGATAGAACTGCTCGTTCTCGTTAACCGCGAACGACGGCGTTTTTTCATGATGAAACGGGCACGCCCCCCACCACGTGCGCCCTTTTCTGGCGAGCGGAATATACCGACCGATAACCGTTACGATATCGACCGCCGCCAAAAGCTTTTCTATCCATTCCCCGAATTCCGTCAACAAGTACTCCTAATAGCGTAATGCCCGCACAAGCGTCCGCACGGTGAAGCGGGCGTTTTATGTAAACCGACGCGTATTTCAAACAAGAAGCCGTTGCGCAAAAACAACCGAAAAGGCATAATCCCTTTCAAACCGCGCAAGCAATTCACTTCATTCGTTTATTACAAAACGCCTGAATTGTCTCTACTTAAATATTCGACAAAAATTTTATAATTCCTCTAATGATTTATGAAATTTTTCAACTATTATTCTCCGCACAGTTCACTCTATCCGCATCATTGCTGCCGAGGCGAAGCCGATGTGCGGCAATCCGGTTTAACTTGTCCTCTCTGTTAATGCTAGCGCGCAGTCGAAACATCTCTTCGCCGCTTACTATCCGCCCAGACGCGAATGCGCGCAAGAGAACCGACCAAGCGTGAATCGGCGCTGCGCAGCGGCTAGCGCCTTGCTTGCTTAATCCGATTCAGTCGGACTTAAAGAGGTTTAGTCTATCCGGGTGTGTACCGTAGCACGTTACTCG
>JAITNT010000175.1 GCA_031290295.1 Clostridiales bacterium | reverse complement strand
CGAGTTGAAATATCTTCTTATAGCCTATAGTCGGATTTGTGCAGAAATAAAGGTAATTTCCGACGACATCCATGCTTAAAATATGCACGTTGGCGCTTGAATACAACGTTTCAACATTCTGCCCGTCCAGGTCCATGCGGCAGATTTTATTTTTTGACAACACCATGTTCACGTCGGTATAGTAAATATAATTGCCGGCAAAATTCAGGTTGTCGCATCTTCCTGTAGATATTTTTTCGGTCTCGCCGCTTGCGGACAAAGCCCGTCTGAACAGCGCGTAATTTGTCAAAAAGTATGTGCTGTAATATATGTAGCCGTTATAAAAATACACGTTAGAAACGCTGTCCGCAGTAACCCTATACATTGCTTTCGACGTAATATTATACTTATAAAGCGCGCCGGAGTCCAAAATATTAGTAAAATACACCTCGCCGTTATGCTCCGCGATTCGGGTGTACCCCGAAGCCGTCTCGCTAACGCTCACTACAAAATCCGCCATAAGGTCGGTTTCCGCCTCCGTGGACAAAACGTATTTGTAGAAATGCTTGTTACTCAGCTTGCAGTAATATAGATTCGTGCCATCGGAATTGAGCGAGGAAGCCTCTATCTCCTTGAATTTCGTACCCGGCAGGCTGCCCGAGGCGTTAACGTCTACCCTATAAATCCCGTCGCCGAATAAATTAGACGTCAAAAGATCCTTATTGACATAATAGAGATAATTACCGACCTTAGCGAGATACATGCCGGCGTCCGTGGTAAGCTTTTGCGCCGCGCCTGCGGAGGTCAAATTATATTTGTACAGCGCGGCGGCAAGCAGGCTGTGCTGATTGAAGTATAACTCGCCGCCCGATATAATAATATCGGAAACCTTTTCGCTATAAACAAGCGTGCCCGCCGCCTCCGAGGCTGTAACCGATACCTTGTACAGATACCCGTGATCGCCGCCGTTGGAATAGTAAATATACCCGTTGTAGTATACGGGATATTCCGCCTTGTCCGTGGAAATTCTGACGGGCGCGGCGCTTGACGACGGGTCGATTTTATAAATGCCGTTCTTAGACGTACTAATAATCAGATTGTTTATCGTATAGTACAGATTGGTGCCGTCCGAGATTAACGCTTCGCTGCCGTTCGCGTCGCCGTACACCGTGGAAACGGCTGTGCCGGACAATTTTTTGATCGACGTCGAAAACAGTCCGGTGATTATAAAATACAAATCTGAGCCTATCGGCGCAAAGCCGCCGACGATATCCCCGCTCACCTTAGCAAGCGACGTTCCCTTATACGAATACAGGCTGTCCGCGTCCAAATCGTTTTGAAAGTACACGTTGCCGCCGTTAACCGCGGAAAAAAGCTTTTTCTCCGTCGAATTTATCTTAAGCGTTGCGGTAAGCTCGAGCGTATTGTAATTAATGCCGGTCAAGGTGGCGACTACGGTATACGTTCCGCCCTCCGCGGCTTCGTTGCCCTCCGCTCCGTTACACGTGTACGTCACGCTTACCCCGTCGGGTACGTCGCCGACTACGCTTATGCCGTGCGGAAGCGAATCGTATTCAAAGGTGCCGTTGCTTAACGTTACGCCCGTAATATCGAGCTTTTGGATAGTCAGGGCGGCGTTAAGCGTAAGTGTGTTATAATTAACTCCCGTAAGCGTCGCCTTAATCGCATACGACCCCGCGTTAACCGCGCCGTTGCCGACGGCTCCGTTGCAGGTATACGCGACGGTCACTCCCCCGGGTATCGTTCCGACTACCGTTATGCTTTGCGCCGCGCCGTTATACGGCGCGGTCAAATCCGAAATAGTAACGCCCGCAATATCGGCTCTGGATATCGTAAGCTTCGCCGTCAGGTTCAACGGATTGTACCCCTCTCCGCTCAACCGCACGGCCGCGTCATACTCGCCCGCGTCTGTACGCTTGTTGTTTGTATACTCCGCGTTAACGCCCTGCGGCAAATTACCGGTTATCAAAAGCGTTTTTTCCGTTCCGTCATAGGTATACGCCGCGTCCGCGAACGTAATGCCCGTTATATTCTGATAACCTCCGTTCGCTTCTATCGTAAGCGTCGCGGTAAGCGTCAGCGTATTATATCCCGCGCCCGAAAGCGTCGCCTCCGCGTTATACACGCCGACGTCGGTACCCTTATTCCCCGTATACGCCGCGTTAACGCCCTCCGGCAAATTGCCGGTTACAAAAAGCGTCTTTTCCGTTCCGTCATAGGTATACGTCGCGTTCGCGAACGTAATGCCCGTGATGTCCTTGTCCTTATTCTCGACATCGCCGGTTCCGCCTCCGCAACCCGCTAAGAATAAAAAGCAGGACAGCAACGCCAGCAAAAAGATACCCAAATTTTTCTTCATGGAAATACTCCTTACAAATAATACATATATTATATACGAGAATTCCTCGTAAGTCAATGATATTACGAGAGTTTTTCGTAAAATCAAGATATGAACACGGATTATAATTTCGGAAAGGTTCTAAAGGCGTTAAGGACGGAGCAAAACATCAGCCAGCAAAAATTAGCAAAGCGGCTGAACGTTTCGCAAGACACCGTTTCGCTTTGGGAGCTTAACAAGAGTCTGCCCGATTTTATGAGTATAAGGGAGCTTGCAAAAATATTCGATGTGAGCGCCGATTTTCTGTTGGGATTATCCGCGTTCTGACGGCGCGGGGGAATTAAAATGGCGCGCGAAAGAGAAAAATGCAAACCGTACACATAGCATTAACCGCGCACAATACAAACAAAACTCTATCCATGTCATTCTGAGCTTGTCGAAGAATCTCTTCACCGCTAATCCGCGATAGACGCGAATGCGATAAAGCGAGACGTAGCCGCCCGCAGAGGGCGGCTTGTCTCAGCGCCGATTCACGTTTGGGCGGCTAACTTCGCGCGCATTCGCGTTTGGTCGGTTAAGCTACTCGAAATCTACTACCGTCGCCCACCTTAACAGGAACGCTTTTTCCTCGGGCTTGCCCTTTACGAGCTGGCTTGCGGCTACGATAGGCATCCACTTCTGAACGTACTGCTTTGCCGTGTCGCTCTTTTTGCAGAATAAATCAAGGTATTTTTCGGCAAGCTCGGCTCTGCCGTTCAGGCAAAATATCAGGTAGGTTCTCGCGGCGTCGGCGCTTGCGTTGCCCTGCGTCGCGTGCGCCCAGTCGATTATGTAATCCTTGCCGTCGTCGCCTACGATTATGTTGGAGGGATTAAAATCGCCGTGGCAGAGCTTGGCGTGCTTGGGCATACCGTCTATCATGTGGTGCAGCTCGTATCTCAAGGTAGGGTCAAGCCCGGACGCGCTGATTTTTCTGTTCATTTTGTCCTTGATTCTATTGAGCAGGGGACATTTATAGGACTGAATAAGCAGCTGTAAGGACACGAATTTGTCGAGGTATTCCGCGCCCCTCTCCGGGTTCTCCGCGGCAAGCACGTCGAGCGTTTTGCCGTTGATAAATTCCGAAACTATCGCCCACCTGCCGTCGATTTTGGCGACCTCCTCTATCTTGGGAACGGACAGTCCCGTTTCCTCTACGCGCGCGTGATTGAGCGCCTCGTTAAGAATATCCGCCTTGGAATAACTGCCGTCAAAAACCTTTACGCAGTAATTCCCGCTCTTGTAAAGCGTCTTTGCGCCTCTTTCGGCGATAACGTTATTTAATTCGATTTTCATAATTATAAATCCTCCCTTATTTGCCGTAATAGGCTCTTGTATACATAGCTTTGATTTCTTTTAACAGCGGATAACGCGGGTTTGCGCCCGTGCATTGGTCGTCGAACGCGTCCTCGGTCATTTTGTCGAGATTATCCAAAAACGCCTTTTCGTCTACGCCCGCGTCCTTAATCGTAGCCGGGATATTAAGCGTTTTTTTCAGCTCGTCGATCTTCCTGACGAGTCTCTCCGTCTTTTCGGATTCGGTTTTGCCGCCGAGACCGAGAGCGTCCGCAAGCTCCGCGTACCGCCTCAGCGCGTCGGGGAATTTGTATTGCGGGAAGGTGCCCATTTTTGCGGGCGCTTCCGCCGCGTTAAATCCGATAACCCCGTCTATCATAAGCGCGTTGGCGATGCCGTGCGGCAGCTTGTGGTACGCGCCGAGCTTGTGCGCCATAGAATGGCAAACGCCTAAGAACGCGTTCGCAAACGCCATACCCGCCATACAGGATGCGTTAGCCATTTTTTCTCTTGCCTCCGCGTCGGCCGCGCCTTTTTCATAGGCGGACGGCAGATATTTGAAAATAAGCTTCGCCGCTTCGACGGCAAGCCCGTTAGTATAATCGGACGCCATAACGGAGGCGAGCGCCTCCAAAGCGTGCGTCAGGGAATCTATGCCCGCCGCCGCCGTAAGCCCCTTGGGAATATTCATCATAAGATCGGCGTCTACAACCGCCATATCGGGCAGCAGCTCGTAATCGGCAAGCGGATATTTGGCGCCCGTTTTTTCGTCCGTAATAACGGCGAACGGCGTAACCTCCGAGCCGGTGCCCGCCGTAGTCGGCACGGCTATGAAATAAGCCTTTTCGCCCAAATGCGGGAACGGATTAACGCGCTTGCGTATATCCATGAAGCGCATAGCCAGATCGTCGAAGCTCACCTCGGGGTGCTCGTAAAGCGTCCACATAATTTTGCCGGCGTCCATAGGCGAGCCGCCGCCTACCGCGATAATAACGTCGGGCGCGAAATCCTTCATTGCCTTGGCGCCCTCCTTGGCGCAGGCAAGCGTCGGGTCGGGCGCGACGTTAAAAAACGTCGTATGTACTATATTCATCGCGTCCAGCTTATCGGTGACGACCTTGGTGAAGCCGCTGCCGTAGAGGAAGGAATCGGTGACGATAAACGCCCTTTTTTTGTGCAAAACGTCTTTTAGCTCTTTCAAAGCGACGGCAAGACAGCCTTTCTTAAAATAAACCTTTTCGGGCGTTCTGAACCACAGCATGTTTTCTCTCCTTTCCGCAACCGTTTTGATATTCAGCAAATTGTGTATGCCTACCTGCCCCGAAACCGAATTGCCGCCCCACGAGCCGCAACCGAGCGTGAGCGACGGCATAAGACCGAAGTTATACAGGTCGCCTAAGCCGCCCTGCGACGCGGGGGTATTGATTAGGCAGCGGCAGGTTTTCATAGCGTTTGACCATTCGGCTATCTTTTGACCGCCGGTACGCACGTCCGCATAAAGCGCGGAGGTATGCCCTCTGCCGCCGTCGTCGATTAGCCGTTCCGCTTTTTTTACGGCGTCGGAAAAATCCTTAGCCTTGTACATG
>JAITNT010000172.1 GCA_031290295.1 Clostridiales bacterium | reverse complement strand
TATGTTAGGTTTGCCGTAAAGCACGACGTTAAGCTCGTCGTCAAGGCGCGCCGCCGAATCCCCGTTATAAACGTAATTGCCCTCGCCGTCCAGTCCGAAGTCGTCTGCGAATTCCTCCTCCACGTCCATAACCGAACGCCCCCAGACCTCGCACGAAAGCATGAGCGCGCTCATAGCGGCGTTTTTCAAACGGCGGTCAAGGCGCAAAAGGTTAAGATATTTACGGCAAACGGTAAGCCCGCTGATGCCGATAAGGTTAAGCAGCAGCTTGCGACGCGCGGGCTTTTGCGATGATATATCGAGCTTTAGCAACAGCTCGTGCGCGTCGTCATCCTCGCCGAACAGGAACACAAACGCGGCGGCGGCGGGATATTTGCCTATACCGTCGAGGGCGACAAAGTCCGCGCACTGCCGCGACAGGCTTGCGGGGTCGAGCAGACCCTTAACGGAAATAAGCGCAACCTTTTCCGCGGGCATCGCGGACTTGGAATTGAACATGCCGAGTATATACGAGCAAGCGGCGCGCGGCATCTTCTTGCCGTCGGTATAGCGGAGGTTAAGCGTGATTTTACGGGAGGCGCCGCGCACCTTGCTTTCATGCGCCGCCTTATCCAGCTCCTCCGCGCTGCGGATACCGTCGACCCGCAGGGTTATCGCGCATTCCGCGTTAATCAGACGCCGGAGCTTTAACGACGTTTCGGTTTCGTAAGCTGTCAGAAGCCGCGCCCGCACCGTCTCGTCCTGCTTGAACATCAGCATTACGCGGATTACCGTTTCGCGCACGCCCGCGTTAGCGTCGTCAAAATATTGCATAACGTATTTGAGCGCGATACGCTTATGCGCGGACAAAAACCTGCGCAGCTCCCGCTTGTTTACGTCCGCCATAAATAACAGCGCATAGCACGCGCTCTCGATTACCGTAATTTCGTTATATACGCAAAGCCTCTCTAACGCGCCGCCGCAATCTGAACAGCGCATAACCGCTTCTAGCGTCGGGGCGACGCCGCGCTCGCACGCGCCGTAAATATATTCGGAGGCGGGGCGCGCCCACGCAGCTGAGGGGTCGGCGTTCTCGTAAGCCTGCGCGTGTACGAGCATAGGAAAGATAGCGGCCTCGCCTATCTCGAAGAAGCGCGACATTTCTATGAAGCGGTCGAAGTACCGCTCCTCCACGGCATAGTCGTATTTCGTCCCCAAATAACGGTGCTTGCCATAATTGCAGTTAAGCAGAGAACGGCATATTACGGTAACGAGCGCGCCGTACCATTTCAGCCTCAAGAATTCACGGATAACCGCCGCCGTAATCACGCCGCCGTCGTCGTCGTAGGTGCGGAAAATAGCCGTGCCGAAATCCGCCAGCTTATCGTTATCGGGACATTGTGACCTATCGAAATACGGAAGCTTCGCGGTTTCGCCTAAAACATAAGCGAAGAAGCTCTCCTTAGACGTTACGGACGGCGCCATCAGGTCATAAAACGCCGACGCACAGGCAGAAATAGTTTTTGTCATAAGTACCCCCCAAAATTAAATATTATTCACCGATACTATCATAACAAAAAAATCACTTTTTTACAAGCAAATACCCGCGCACATTCGCTAAAAATCCGCAGTCAATGTCCGTACCGCCCGTACACCTCATACAATTACCTGCCTATCCGTCCTTAGCGAACACGGCATACCGGTATAGTGCTGTTAATAGCCGCCGTTGTCCTTAGCGAGGCGCGTTCGCGCCGCAGGAATCCGGTTTGATTAGACTAGTCTATCTATCCTCTCCCCCCCCCTCGCCTGCCAATCGTTCGCTCGTCCTATTCCGTTTTCTGTATCTTGCATTCCGCCAACGCCCTGCGTATATCGTTCCTCTCAACCAATTCTTCCAGCTCTGTTTCCGTCACCGCCGACAGCCGCCGCAGCTTCTCGTCAACTATCACAAAGCGATAATAGTACGCGGGCGTAATCAGTCTCACCGCCTCATATAACCGTATATCCCCGTTCACGATAAGCTCCTTGACCTCCAGCCCCTTTCCGACGTGCCGCGCCCGGAAATTTCTTTCGTATATCCGCATGTAGCCGTCCCCGCCGTAACGGAACATGGACGAAAAAAATATGAACGCCGCCATTGTCCCGAGCGTTACGTTGAACCCGAAAAATATTGAAGCCGTAAATCCGCCGAACAGTATCGCGGACAACGCCATGCCAGAAATCCTCACAACGCGCTGCGCCCGGACGCGCGGCTTTTTCAGCTTAATCAGCGCGGACAGCACCCGACCGCCGTCAAGCGGATATACCGGTAAAAGATTAGTTACCGCGTTAACGAGATTAGCCGTCACGAACGCCTCCGTAAAGAAATAGCTCTCCGGAACAAGCCACCACAGCGCGGTGAAAATGACCGCCGTTATAAGGTTCACGAGCGGGCCCGCAAGCGCGATTTTAATTTCGTCAACCGGTTTAAGCCCCTCTAAGGCGCCTCCTACCGCCGCGCCGTACGGCATGATTCTTATGTCGTCCATCACAAACCCGAGCTTCTCCGCCATGCCTGCGTGTCCCATTTCGTGCACTACGATAGTAATCGTGTAAGCAAGGAAGGTGAACCCCTGCCCCAACACAATAAGCGCCGCCCCCAAAAAAAAGTACAACGGATGCACAAACAGCTTGAGCTTCAATACGCCTTTACTCATGTAATATGATATGAAAATCAACGGCATTAAAGAATAGCATATTAAAACCGACTAAGCGTGAATCGGCGCTGCGCAGCGGCGATACCGCCTTGCTTGCAAGCCGACCAAGCGCGAATACACGCAAGAAAACCGACCAAGCGTGAATCGGCGCTACGACAAGCCGCCCTTTACGGGCGGCTGTATTGCTTAATCCGATTCAGTCGGACTTAAAGAGGTTTAGTCTATCCGGGTGTGTACCGTACACGTTACTCGCGTGGTCATTCCGCTCGCTTGCGCTCGCTGCAATACGGGTTTCCATTGTTCTTCCGTCACTATACAATCAAGACCCTATCCGTCATTGTGAGGAGCGTTAGCGACGTGGCAATCCAAACCCTCTTCGCCGCTTTCAACGCCCCATACAATTCTCTGCCCCCCTTTCCCCTTTTTGCTTACTTTTTTCAAAAGTAAGTCGCCCGAGGGGTTCGGGGAGGCCTCGAAACCTCCCCGATGCGCTTTTTTC
>JAITNT010000076.1 GCA_031290295.1 Clostridiales bacterium | reverse complement strand
CGAGGTAGAGGTAAAAGCGCGCGACATCGTAGAGAAAAAAATTATCGACGCGCTTGTCGCCGACGGGAAGAAGAAGAATTCCGACGACGCCGAGCCGGTTATACGCGGCGCGCTGCTTGCGGACTTAAAGGCGGGCAAGCTGCGTAATACCAAGATTGATATAAAAATCGTAGATAACCCCAAGCCAATGGAGATTATGCCGGGCATGGGCGCGGCTATCGACCTCAACGAAATCTTCGGCGGTCAATTCCCCAAAAAAACCAAAACCCGCACCTTAACCGTAGCCGAAGCGACACAGATATTAATGGTAGAGGAAAGCGACAAGCTCATAGATAACGACAGTATCAACGCCGAGGCGGTGCGCCGCGCGGAGCAGGAGGGTATCGTTTTTATCGATGAAATCGACAAAATCGCAGCTAAGGGCAGCGGGAGCGGCCCGGACGTAAGCAGAGAGGGGGTTCAGCGCGACATACTTCCCATAATCGAGGGTTCTACCGTTATGACCAAGTACGGCGCAATCCGCACCGATTATATTCTGTTCATTGCGAGCGGCGCTTTTCATATTTCCAAAATCGAGGATTTGATTCCGGAGCTTCAGGGCAGATTCCCTATAAGAGTGGAGCTTCAAAGCCTCACCAAAAAAGATTTCTTCAATATCCTCATACAGCCCGATAACGCTATTACCAAGCAGTACACAAGCTTACTCGCGGTAGATAATATCAAGCTCGAATTCACCGACGAGGCTATCGACGAAATTTCCGAAATAGCATTTTTAGAGAACGAAACCTCCGAAAACATAGGCGCACGCCGTCTGCATACCGTCATGGAAAGCCTCTTAGAGGATATTTCCTTTAATGCAAGCGGCGACCACCCCGAAATAGTCGTCACAATCGACAGAAAATACGTGGTAGAGCACTTAACCCAAGCCATCAAAAAGCACGACCTGAAGAAATATATTCTCTAAATATCGGAGTCGCTCCGCAAAAATGCGATTATGAAAACCGCCCAGACGCGAATGCGCGCTCGCTCCGCCGCCTTAGCGGCGGCTACGGCTCGCTTCTTCGCATTCGGGCGGACTTTTCCCAGACGCGAATGCGCGCTCGCTCCGCCGCCTTCGCGGCGGCTACGTCTCGCTTAATTGCATTCGGGCGGACTTCAACGGCATAGTCTTATCCGGATATTACGGTATACTCGTATTGTACGGTATTAAGTTGCCATTGTCATTGCGAGGAGCTTTAGCGATGTGGCAATCCGGTTCTAACTTGTCCACTTTCCCCTTTCTTCGCCGCTTACCAATCATTCAATTAGCCCTCTATTGCCCTTAGCGAGGAGCGTCAGCGCCGTGGCAATCCGGTTTTAACTATCCGCGGCATAACATACAGCTATAAAAGATTATTCTAAATTGTGCGACAATTTAATT
Organism: Clostridiales bacterium; assembly: GCA_031290295.1. Taxonomy (GTDB): domain Bacteria; phylum Bacillota; class Clostridia; order Christensenellales; family DUVY01; genus JAITNT01. Next base: position 2,869 of record JAITNT010000076.1, on the reverse strand, counting down.
TACACTTTGCAAATGCGTTCGCACTGAAAAACTTTCCCCGTCGCTTTACTTGACTAAACCACCTTGCAATTGATATAATAATTTATTAGCAATAACCCGCGAAGCCGCGGACAAGCTCGGAGAATGTATGATCAACGTCCCAAAAGGAACCAAAGACGTTTTACCGTCGGATAGCTGCAAATGGCAGGCCTTAGAGTCGGCGGCCCGCGAGGTCGCGCGGCTTTATAACGCCAACGAAATCCGCACCCCGGCATTCGAGTACACCGAACTGTTTTTGCGCGGCGTCGGCGATACTACGGATATCGTCAACAAAGAAATGTACACCTTCGAGGATAAGGGCGGCCGCTCTATCACCCTCAAGCCCGAGGGAACGGCGGGCGCCGTCCGCTCCTTCATTGAGAATAACCTTGCGGAATCGCTTTATCAAAAGGTCTTTTACTTCACTCCGGTTTTTCGTTACGAGCGTCCCCAAGCGGGCAGGCTGCGCGAGCATCACCAATTCGGAGTCGAGTTTTTCGGGAGCGCCGAGGCGGGCGCCGACGCGGAGGTTATCAGCCTGGCGCATACCTTTCTGAATAAAATCGGCATATCCGGGCTTACGCTCTATATCAACAGTATCGGCTGCCCGACTTGCCGCGCGGAATATAACAAGGCGCTTACGGCGTATTTAAGCAAAAAATCGGCGGACTTGTGCCCTGTGTGCAACGACCGCATTACGAGAAATCCCCTGCGCGTTCTCGACTGCAAGATTCCCGAATGTAAGCAAGCGCTTGTCGGCGCGCCCAAGATTATCGACTTTCTTTGCGCGGACTGCGGCACGCATTTCGGTCGGCTGCGGCAAGCGTTGCAGGATTTCGATATCCCTTACGAAATAAATCCCGATATCGTCCGCGGGCTGGATTACTACACGCGCACGGTATTTGAATTCGTGTCAAACGGCATAGGCGCGCAAGGGACGGTCTGCGGCGGGGGCAGATACGATAATCTTGTGCAAAGCCTCGGCGGCAAAAGCACTCCCGCGTGCGGCTTCGGCATGGGCTTAGAACGCCTGCTTTTGACGCTCGAGAGCCTCGGAAAAGCCTCTTGCGCGCCGCGCGGTCCCGACGTCTACGTCGCTACGGCCGACTCGGAGGGCAAGGCGGTGCAAAACGCCGCCGTAAGCCTGTTGCGCAGGAACGGAATTTCCGTTGAAACGGACCGCACCGGACGGGGGTTAAAGTCGCAAATAGCGCGCGCGGACAAGCTCGAAGCGCGGCGCCTGCTAGTTCTGGGCGCGACCGAAACGTCAAGCGGTATTTATACCGTCAAGAATATGAGTACGGGCGAAACGGCGCAATCCGATTTTGACCGTTTACCCCAAACCGTAAAAGCGGAATAATGATTACCACAGAGGAAGGATTACAAAATGGCAGAATTTTTGACCGGAATGAAAAGAACGTGCTATTGCGGCGACGTAACGGCTAAATACGACGGGCGAACGATTACGGTTATGGGCTGGGCAAATAACCGCAGAGATTTAGGCGGCTTAATTTTCGTCGATTTACGCGACCGCACGGGCATTCTTCAGATAGTTTTTGACGAGTCCATAATCGGCGAATCCTTCAAAAAAGCCGAAAAGGTTCGCGGCGAGTACGTGCTCGCGGTAACCGGTTGCTTGCGCCGCCGTTCCGCCGCCGCCGTCAACAAAAAAATCAAAACGGGACGCTTCGAGCTTGCCGCCGCCGAAATACGCATCGTCTCCGAGTCCGAAACGACGCCCTACGCGCTCGACGATTCCGCCAGGGTAAACGAGGCGCTTAAGCTTAAGTACCGCTATCTTGACCTGCGTACCCCGGAGCTTCAGGGCTATCTTTTAACCCGCGACAAAATAACCAAGCTTGTAAGCGATTACTTGAGCAAAAATGCTTTTATCAATATCGAAACGCCGTTTTTGGGCAAATCGACTCCGGAGGGCGCGCGCGATTATCTTGTCCCCAGCCGCGTCCACCCGGGCAGCTTCTACGCCCTGCCGCAGTCGCCGCAGTTATACAAACAGCTCCTCATGATCTCGGGCTTCGACCGTTATTACCAGATCGCCCGCTGCTTCCGCGACGAGGATTTACGCGCTAACCGTCAGCCGGAGTTTACGCAGATAGACTTCGAGATGTCCTTCGTCGATTCCGAAGAAGACGTAATGCAGATTGCCGAGGGCATGATTGCCGACATCTTCAAAAAAATCAAAAGACTTGACATTCGGTCGCCTATACCGCGCCTGACGTACGCGGAAGCTATGAACAAATACGGCTCGGACAAGCCCGATACCCGATTCGGGCTAGAGCTTGTCGATATTTCCGATATTGCCGGGAATACGCAGTTTCAGGTCTTTTCTAACGCCGTCCGCGGCGGCGGAAGCGTCCGCATGATTAACGCTAAGGGCTTTATAAAGGGCGCGGAGCCGCTGTTGTCGCGCCGCGACATAGACGCGCTCGGCGAGTTCGTCAAAACCTACCGCGCCAAGGGCATGGCGTGGATAGCTCTGCGCGAGGACGGTCTGCAGTCCGCTATAACAAAATTCCTTACCGAAAGCGAGGTCGGGAGCATTCTCGCCCGCGCCGGCGCGGAAACGGGCGATTTGATACTGTTTTGCGCCGATTCCGACGACGAGGTGGTTTACGCCTCGCTCGGCGCGCTCCGGTTAAGGCTTGCCGAGATAGGCGGGCTTATCGACAAAAACATCTATAATTTGCTTTGGGTAGTGGATTTCCCGCTTCTCGAGTACAGCTATGAAGAAAAACGCTACGTCGCCAAGCATCATCCGTTCACAAGCCCCAAGAACGAGGATCTGCATCTGCTGGACACCGCGCCCGAAAAAATCCGCGCCAAGGCCTAC
>JAITNT010000042.1 GCA_031290295.1 Clostridiales bacterium | reverse complement strand
AAAAACCGTCTGAACGGTCCCGCGCCGTCGATTTGCGCCGCCTCGTAATAGTTGCGGTTAACCGCCATAAGCGCCGCCCCGATAAACACGATACCGTAGCCGGGATAGTTCCATACCATAACGACCAGCAGCATCGGCATAAACCAGTTTTTGTCGCCCATAAAATTAATGCGCGCGCTCTCGCCGAACATATTTATAAGCGCGTCGTTTATTACGCCGTAATTAGTGTTAAACAGCCACTTGAACATAACCGACGTGGCGATCGTAGAGCATATGTACGGCAAGAAAAACAGCACCTTAAAAAACCTTCTCGCCGGAAGCTTCGCGGTTACCAGCGCCGCCATAATAACGGCGATAACGAGCGAAATCATAGAACCGACCGTAGCGTAGAGGTTAATCAGCAGCGAATGATAAAACTGCGTATCGGTAAAGACCGTTTCAAAGTTGGCGAAGTTATTCCACGTCATCGTGTCGAAGCTCGAGCCGCGCATATCGAAAAACACGGTGGCAAGCGATACGGCGGCGGGAATGAGCGTGAAAAACAGTATACCGGCAAGCGGTATAGCGGCAAACAAAGTACCGTAGAATCCTTCCTTAGATATCCTTTTTGGCTTTCCTTTAATTTTCATCGCCGCGGCGTTTATCATTTTTTACCCCTGTACTGTTTAAGCGACGCGTTCGTCGAATTAGTCACCTCGTCAAAAAAATCGGAAATAGACTTCGTACCGTTGCGAACCGGTCCGTTAAGCACGTTCGCCCACGGGTCTACCCATGCGCCGTTTTCAAGGTACGCCCAGTCGCCTTCCGTCTGATAATAACCCATTTCGGCGACGGCGCGTCGGTTTTTAGGCAGAGGATTCGCGGCCTTTTGATAAGCGTCCGAAAAGGTATAGCTGATTTGGTTGGGAAGCTGCGAGCCGGTTTTTGCAAGCTCGCTTTGCGCGTACTCGGACGCCATCCATTCCACAAACACCCACGACGCGAATTTCGCCTTGCTCTTTTGCGGAATCGCCAGGCTGCCGCAGTTGTTAGCCCCCGCCAGCTTGCCCACGATTGCCGTACCGTTCACGGTTGTCAACGTACCGTCGGGTTCATACTCGCGGTACTGCGTCTGCGGCGCGACGTCGTATTCAAATCTTGTGCCCACGGAATTGTTGATTGCGACTATCGTAGACATCTCCACCGAAAGTATAGCGGCCTTACCCGATGTAAAATACATACTCTTGCCGTCGTTGTTAATAGTGTTCGGGTTAGGCGAAATACCGTAACCGGCGACCCCGGGATTCACCTCCTTATCCCTTGCCTGCGACAGGCGGCAAAACTCCTCGAACGCGTCGTATTGGCTTGGTATCTCATATAATACGCGGCTTGTCAACAGCTCGGCTACGCCTGCGTCCGCCTTGTTATTCGCCACATAAATCTTATCCGCGTATTCTAGCAGCTCGCCCTCGGCGTAACTCGTTCCGTTAACGGTCGCGCCCGCCGCTCCGGTTATAATGTAGTTGGGGTTTTGGTCGCCCAGCGTAAACCTGTATTGTCCGCCGTCCAAGGTATCGTCCCATTGTATGCAGTCGCCGCCCACGCTCCAGCCGTGCGAGAACCACCATTCCGTAAAGAATCCGTAATCCGACGGCGAAGAGGCGTTATACGACTTTGTAAAAATCTTTCCGATTTGAACCGTCTCCTCGAAGTTCATACAAATCAGGTTGTTAAAAACCCTGTATTTGCCGTCCTTTTGCGTAAGCCCCGAAGCCGGCGCGGTATTATATTCATAATACCCGTGCGGCAGATAGTGCGTGCCGTTGCTCGCGTTGTAAGCGTCTAATTCGTTCTCAGCTATGGAAATGATATTAATGCCCTGCCCTCTCATTTGCGTGGCGTTATAAAACAGCACGGTGGGGTCTACATAGGCTATAAGCCCGTAAAGCGGCGCGGTATCCGACTCCTTATAATTTTCAACGTCGTAACGGAAACGGCGCACCGCGTCCGGCCAAATGTCGTCGATATTCAAAATATTATTGCCGTTCCCGTCCTTAGCCCGGAAATTATCGTTGTTCAAATAGTCGTCGAGCGGCTCCAAAAGCCCGTCCGTCGCATAGCTTTTTATGTATTTATCGCTGACCTGCACGACGTCCGGCGGCGAATTACTTTTTAGAGACGTACCGAGCGCCGAATCGTAGCCCGTGGTCTTAGGCACTAATTTGACCTCGATTTGGTATTCGTTTTCCGCGTTAAATTTGGCGACCAGGCCGTCGTAAATACTCTTGTTGCTCGCGCTTACCGCGGCCCAAAACTGTATTTTGGTTTTGCCCGTAACGACGGGCTTGCCGTCGTCGCCGATCACGATATTGTTTTCTCCGCCGCCGCAAGCGCCCGATAACAACATTATCGCCGCCGTAAACACGGTGAACAACAGCCCGCTTATTTTTTTGTGTCCGCTCATTTTACCTGCCTCCCTTAGCTTTGTTTTAATTTTCTTAACCGTTAGCCTTTGCCGACCGCCGGTTTATTTATCTGAAATCGATGTTGTTTTTTTCCAGGAAATCGAACGGATTCTCGTCCGCGCCCTGCGCCGCGTACTTACCGGGCGCGATTCCCTTGAATTTGTTAAAAACGCGGCTGAAATATAAAGGGTCGCCGAAGCCCACCCGATAAGCCACGTCGGAAACGTTAAGCTCCTTTTGCTGTAAAAGACGGCAGGCGTTGGCAATACGGAACATCAAGAGGTATTGCAGCGGCGATATGCCTATTTCCTCGGCAAAAACGGCGGTAAGGTAGCTCGGGCTGATATTGACGCTGTTGGCGATATCGTTGACGCTTATTTTTATTTTGTAATTATTGTTCATAAAAATAATAGCGTCCCGTATGTGGCGGAATTTGCGAATGTCGCGCCCCGCGTAATCGTCGCTTATGCTGTTGTAATCCTCTATCAGCTTGGAAAGAATCAGCAATAAATAGCATGTGCATTGAGTATTCTGCATGTTGGAGCAATCGTAAACGTCGCACATGGCGACAAGCTTTTCGCACATGTCGTCCATGTTTTTTACGGTTAATACGGGCATATTCAAGCTAAAACCGCACAGCGCGAACAATTTATCGGCGTTATCGCACTCGAAGTCTACCCAGATATAGCTCCACGGGTCGGATTTGTCGGGTTCATAACAAAATTTTTCGCCCGCATAAAGCATGAAACACTGTCCTTTTTTAAGGGAATATCCCTTGTCGTTGTGCTTGAGGCTGCCCTTTCCGTAGATAATGAAGTGTAGAGAGTGATAGTCGCGCACACGCTCCTCAACCGCCTTTTTCGTATAGCAGTTTTCTCTGTTGCATTTCAAAAATGAAATGTCGATTTTGTCGACACCCGATAAAATCTTATCGTTTGTGTTCAAGGTGATTTCCACAATTCATCTCCGAGAAAATGCAACCTCTTGCTTGGTCGCGCCTTAATCAAAATATAAACGATTTATATGTTAATGTCAATATCTTTGCAAATAAAAGTTGTTTTATCCATGTTTTTATTGATAATCGGTCGTCTTTCCGCCGCTTTTCGGATTATTCAACCGGAATTCAACCGACTCAACTAATTTCCGCCGCTTCTGCGAATATGTTTATAGTTACTCGGCGGTATTTTCTATTGTTTAATTTTCAATACTTGTGTATACTTACGATAGTTAATTTTTCAGAAGAAGATTATGATTGGCGAAAACATATTTGAATTAAGAAAAAAACTCGGGTTAACGCAAAAAGAGCTTGCGGATAAGGTTTTTGTAAGCCCGCAGGCGGTTTCCAAATGGGAAAACAACGAGGCAAAGCCCGATTCCGAAACGCTGGACAGGCTGGCGAAAGTTTTCGGCGTTAATCCCGATTTAATAAAGCGCGGCTCTGCCGAAAGCCCCCTTGCGTCCCCGGTGTCCCTGATGTCCGCGAAACAAAAAAAGATTGTTTCAGTTATGTTTCTTTCTCTCCTGTTGCTTACTAATATTATTTTGTTTGTCGCAATCACGCTTGATTACCATTTAATATACAATCCCGCTCCGAATATTATCGTTACGCACGATATTGCAACCGATTTGGCGTTGGTTGTTTCTTGCTTAATAATGGCATCGGCAATCGCTGATTTTATAATATCGGTTTGCAAGGTGAATAAGTTTGTATGCGCGGTTATCCACCTGTCGCTCTTGACGCTGGCTCTGCTTATACAAGGCGTCGGATTTTGTATTTGGGGACTGTCAGGTCTTTCAGATTTCTCAGGTATAATAATGATTTTCGCCTTATCGACTCTCGCAACCTTGTTCTTTGGATTTTATACGCAAAGGTGTCTAGAAAACTAAATAGCCTTGTAACCGTCAAACGGAGAAACCTTTATAACGACAGAAAGGATACTTGCGCTGTAATTTATTATCTATCGTATGTCGGCATCGAAATAAAGCTTGCCGACGAGGCATTTCAGAACCGATTTAATTAACTAAGTTAAAAAATTACTTTTATCGGGACATATTCATATAAATCGGAGCGCGCGGGTTTACGCGAACGCGCCCTAATCTTTTTTTCGGAAATTTTTCTAATCCCCCGCAAATTGCTTGCCTAAAACGGTGTGTGTGTGTTAGAATAAAAATGCTCTTTGTGCGGTAGTGGCTCAGTGGTAGAGCGTCGCCTTGCCAAGGCGAATGTCGCGAGTCCGAATCTCGTCTACCGCTCCAAATGCACCTTTAGCTCAGTCGGTAGAGCAACTGACTCTTAATCAGTGGGTCCCCGGTTCGAATCCGTGAAGGTGCACCAAATCAAAACAAAAGCCCTCGACCGTATCGGGGGCTTTCGCTTTTCGCGGGAGGTCTACGACCGCCGAACGGTATCGCAGCTTTAATAATAACAAAAAATAGCTCTTGACAAAACCCTTATTCCGTGGCATACTATATACAAATCCAATAGGAGGAAATTATTATGCCGAATATACAAGTAATCAAATTACAGGACACAGAAAAGATATCCAAAGCTATGGAAAACGGAAAACCGTTCTACCTAAAAAATGGCAAAACAAAATGCAAAGTCATAAACACTGAAGCCGAGGAATTGGAGCAAGCCAAGCAAGAGCTTTGCGCGCTCTTGCAAGAAGCGGAGGATTGCAAGGAGACCATGTCATTAGAGGAATTTGAAATACTCAGAATAGCGCGAGAAGCAGATATTAGAAGGCAATATGAAAAAATTTGAAATCAGTAGTCTAGTTGGCGAAGATCTTTACGAAATATTTTTATATTTTGCCGGAATTTTAGCTTTGAATACTTACGACGAGTTATATGCCGAGATTCAAAAAAAATACGAAAACTTAAAGTTATTTCCGGAATCGGGAATTCCGGTAAAAATCAAAAAATATAACCGTTACCGTTGGATACTTATTGATAAATATTATATCTTCTACACTAATCAAAACGATACCGTAACAATTCAAAGGATAATTCACACGGCAAGAAACTTCAAGAAGTTGCTAGAAGAAAACTTATAATCCTGCATAAACAAAAGACGGCTTCCCTATCGAACGGGAAGCCGTTATTTTTATCCGCCTTAAAAAGATACGGGTATAAAAAGACCGTCCTTTATCGTTGTTTTACAACAACTCAAAAACGGGAATAAAAAAAGCCGTCCCCTCGGCGTTGTTTCGCAACAACTCCAAAAGGGACGGCTCTTAAAAATTAAATCACCCGTTAAACGTTTATGTGAGCTTGCATAGCTTTAAGAAGTCTGCTGAGAGCTTCGTTAAGCTTACGCTGCGTTTCTATCGAGCGATACTCGGGACGGGAACGTTCCATTTGAATTTTGATGGCGGCTTCCTTCATCGTTTTGAGCGGAGCGCACTCGCGGATAATCTTATCTACGCGGAGAAGGAATTCGTTAAGTTCGACCTCGTTATGCGCGGCGGCTGCCGCTTGAGCGGAAGCGGCGGCTTGCGCGGCGGCTACGGCTTGAGCGCGCGCCGCCTGCGCATGCGCGTCCGCAATGCGCGTATTGCGTATTAACTGCTCGTTAGCCAAGCGTTGCGCGGCTATCTGCTCGTCAAGAGAGCGGCGGTACTCGGCAGCGTCCTCCGTTTCGTGTCTTACAGCTTCGGAGGATTTTGCCTCGGCGGTCGCCTGTACCTCGGCTTCGTTTACCGCCGCAGGCACAAAATCGTATAATACGGAGGACGTTTCCGCAACGAACACCGGCTCGGCGATTGCGACCTCCGCGGGGCTTTCTACTACGGGCACCGCGCTTTCGACGATTTCGTCGTCAAGAGCGGTGGTAAAGGCAACGTGTTTTTTGAGAATTGCCGAATAATTAGCCTTGCGGATAACATAAAGTATAAGATACAGTACGCATACCAAAACGACAAGTATCAACAGCGACGCAAAGAATCCCGCCGACCAGAGCGTATCGTTTACGGCGTACCAAAAAGCGATATACGCCGCCGACACCGGCGCGGCAATCAAAAGAATCCGTCCGACAATGACGATCGCCGAACGGCGCAACGGAACGTCCAGGCACGCCTCTACCGTCATGTTTTCCGACGGCTTGCCGACGCGCTTCTTGTAATAATTCGACCAGGCGAGACGGGCGGCCTTGGGCAGCTTGACCATGTATTCCTCCACGCCTACGAGATTCTCGGATTTGCCGAGATAAACCGTCGCTTTTTTGGCGGCGGATTTGTATCTCAAGCTGTAACTCGACAACAAGCCGATAAGCCCGCCTATAAGGAAAATTGCGAGAATAAGACCCAAACTGATAATCAGCATGTAGGCAATCGTAACGTCGACCGCCTTAGTGATACCGTCCAACAAGTCCGAAAAGAATTTATCCATATCCGTCTCCTTATTACATAAAGTCAAGCCTTAACGTATAACAGTATACACCTATTATACAAAAAGGACAACTTCTTGCGTATAATAATTTATTACATTATAACATAGTCAAACGCAAATTGCTAGGCTTTTTATGTAAATTTTGAGAAATTTGTAAGGCGGCAAATTGTAAAGTTGTAAAACAGCCAAAATCGACTGCAACAAATTTATGCTTCCGCCGCTTCATTAGTTGCAATTTACGGTTTTTTTCGAGCTTTTTTATTTTTAGCTTAATAATCTAGCCGCCGTGCGTTTTAGGCGTGATTTTATCAGCAGGAGACTAAGCAAAAACACGACCAAAAGTCCGGCGGCAATGACCGATAGAAATATCAATCCGTAAGCCCCGGCGTTTAGCGAGGTCGTTATGCCGACAAGTTTGTTTGTCATGCCGCTTACAAGCTCCATAATCAAAACGGTAACGGCCATTGCCGCGACCGCCGCAACGGAAAACAACAGATACAGCTCGTTAAAGATAATCTGAAATATGTTTGCGTTTGTCATGCCTTGCGCTTTAAGCACGCCGAAATAACCCCCTTTCTTCTTTATGTCGAACAACAAAATTACGATAAGATTAATCATCAGCGCGGCAAGCAGAACTATTCCTATAAGCGATATAATTTTATTACAAAGCCGTTGCTGCCGCTCCAAAACAACATATCTGGTATAGATGTAGTCCGCCGTATAGTGAACGGAGCCGGAGCCGTCGTTCTCCCATTCCGCAAAATACGCCTTTACCGCCGCAAAGGTTTCATTCCCGTCCGTGTAGTTGTCGAAAAACAAATCGGTGGTCACATTGTCAAACCCGTTAAAATCCGACGGCATATTCTTCACGAACAACTCGCTTTTCTCATTATAATCCGCCCGCCCCGTAAGCAGATCAAGGCTTTGATCAAAAACGCCGATAACGGTATAATCCTGCAATATTATTTCGACGTCTCTGTCGGGGTCAAACTCGGGGTGTCCCTCGTTAATGATTTCCTTTATACTTATCCGTTTGTTAAGAATGTCAGACGGGCTGATTCCGGCACTTACCAAAAAGGCGTTCGAGAATATCACGTCCTTATCTCCCATTTTTGTAATATCTACCAAATTTGCCGCGTACGCCCGCTTGCCAAGCTCCTTTATTTCGTTTCCGGCTATCAGCTCCGAACCGTCCAAGGAGGTCAACCAAAAATGCTCGTCGATATACCGCTTAAAATACGGCTCTCCGCCGACGGAAATATCATAAACGGATTCGCCCGAAAAATGCCGACGGTGTCTGGTTCGGATCTCGTTTACCTTTTCAAGAGAATTAAGGTACGCATGTTGCTCGTCCGACAGCGCGGTGCCGGTGCCTATTCTAATAAAATTCGCGGAAAGCTGCTTGTTCAGCATGGCGTCGAACTGCACCGCAACCGAAACGTTAAAGGAAATAAAGCTTGCGCACAAAATAACGACAAAGAAAAATCCCGCGAGTATTTTGATCGACGTGTTTTTTCTCCGCACCAAATTATAGCATGAAATTTTAACCGTATCGATATATTTCATAGCTTACGTTTCCTCGGTTAAAACAATCAACGGGGAAATTTTGTCAAGCCTGCGTTTAGTCCGAAAATAACGCAGCAAAAGAAACAGCGAATTGATTGCGATTACCGCGACCGGCGCGTACCAAACTAAGCCGATCTTAAAATCCGCGTTAAACAAATCAAGGGCTATCCCGTCGAAATATCCGTTTATTAACACGGAAAAAAATATGCCGAAGACCGCCGAAAAGGTAAGCAAAAAAGACAGCGCCGAAAAGGCGAGGTTCATAATATAATTCGTTTCCGCTCCCAGCATTTTATATAAGCCGTACGTCTTTTCACGAACCTTTACAAGCATTGCCAAAACATTTGCCGCCGCGAAAGCTCCGATAATCAGCAATATTACCGTTAAGACCCAAAACAAGGTTTCGGAGGAAGCGATTGCGTTTACGTTGTCAACCGTGCCGGACATATCGAACCAGTCAATGCCTCTTTTGTCCAGCTCGTTGACGACCCGCGCTATCCGCGTCACATCGTAGATTTCCAAAAAAAACGTACCCTCGCCAACGCCGTCTAAAATTGCATACGCCGTGCCGTAAGAAATTACAAATGCCGGAGTGTTATCTTCCTCCGCGTTTTCCTCGTAAATTCCGATAACCGCCAACCGCACGTCCGCCGCGCGACCCGTCAATTCTACCTCATGCCCGACGGACGCTTGCAACGCCGCCGCGGCAGGCTTCGATAACCAAATTTGATTTTTGACGCCGTTGTCGTCCTCACTCCACATTCTGCCCGAAACGCACAAGCCGTCCAGCCTTGACATATAAGAGGTTTTATTAAAAACGTTCTTGAACAGCTGCGCTTCGCCTAGCAAATTATCTAAAATGCTCGACCCGTTTTTAAGGGAAGCATTATGCGTTATGCCGTTATACATAAAACTGATGTAGTCCACGCCCGCCTCTTGCATTCCTACGGTTTTTTCCGGGCTTCCCATAGACAATAGCGACGTGCCTTTCGGAAAGGCCTCCCTCAAATTCGCCTTGTATTGCGCGGGAACGACGACCGCACTGGAAAACATAGACATCGTTATCGAAAAAAAGCTTGTCAATATCAAAAAAAATATAATGTAATATTTTTTCGCCGAACAAATTTCCAACCGTAAGAACTCGAAAAAATTCTTCCTATTCATTCATTACGGCTCCGTCGTGCAATACTATTCTTTTTCTCGCCCTTTTAGCATCGCCCTCCTGATGCGTAACTAATAAAATAGTTTTACCCTCGCTATTGAGCATATCGAAAATATCCATAATCGTTCCGGCATTTACGGAATCCAGATTTCCGCACGGCTCGTCCGCCAATATGAGCTTCGGCTCCGTTATCAACGCGCGTGCGATTGCCGCCCGCTGCTTTTCTCCGCCAGACAGAGTCCGCGAAACGCTGTTAAGCTTCTCGGAAATTCCCAGCTTGTCCGCGTACTTTTTTATGCGCTCCCGCCGTTCTTCCTTTTCCGTTCCCGCGATAAGCAAGGGGATTTCCATGTTTTTATAAACGCTGTAAGACGGCTCTAAATGAAAGGCTTGAAAGACGAAGCCTATTTTTTGATTCCGATACCGCGCCGCCCGCTTTTCAGAAAATGCGGCGATATCCTCGCCCTCGAACAAAATTTGACCGACCGTAGCCTTGTCCAAACCGCCGATTATATGCAAAAGCGTGGATTTTCCGCTGCCTGAACGCCCCATAACCGCGGTATAGTCGCCCTGCTCAACGGTCATGGAAATGTCATTTAGGGCAAAAAAATCCCCGTATTTCTTGCTTAAATTGCGTATTTCAACCATAATATCTCCGCTTGCGGCAAAATGCGGCGCTAAACATACTTAACGCCGCATTTTGTGACTTAACACAAATATGTGTTACTTTTTGTATGTTTTACCGTCAAACGTTACCGTAGAATTACTGTTTAGCTTTGCCGTCAAGGTTACGCTTGCCGAACCGATAAGACCGTTAGTAATAGCAGAAGTATTTAGTTGCGGCTTAGCCGTTATATTACATGCATTTCCGCTCTTTGAATACTCTACCGTTATCGCCGAAAAAGAAACAGCCACATTCTTGTATGTTGTTCCGGCAATTGAAATTTTGTCCATAGGAGCATTTGTCATCGATACCGTTGTTGCCGTGACAACTATTGTAGCCCCGTTGTACCTGTATGTGCCTTGATACTTTGTGTCAATCGTATTGTCTTTTTTGCTTGTATCCCCGTCATTGCCCCCCACAAGCGGTAAGGGAAAACGCAAGCATTAGCGCTAAAATCAGCATGCCTATTTTTCTGATAGCAATTGTTTTCATAGTCGGGTACCCCTTAATTTTTTATTGTCTATATTTATAGACTATTTTTAGTATACACTAAAGGAAAACCTTTGTCAACAAAATATCCGGAATGTTGTAAAGCTGTATGGCAACCGCGTGAACCCGCATGAAAAACGCTTTCTCTATTCGCGGGTTTCCCGCGAATAAAGCCCTATGCCGGCCGTATGCGGTGAGCGTTAGCGAAGCATTCGGCGTAAAAAGAGTGTAAATTGCTCCCGGCTTGCGAGAAATTTGCGATAAGTTTTGCGCCGTAAAGCATGCTCAACCCGGCGTTATCTCCCTCCGCCCGAACACGGAATAAATAATTTTTCTTTTTACGGGGATTTTAAGAGCAAGCGTAACCGCCTCCGCATAAAGCTCCAGCTGCCGCGCATATCGGCGGCTCACGTATGCGTCCGAGGCGGACGAGGTTTTGAAATCAACCACGGTCGCGCCGTCGGGCTCTACAATAAGCAGGTCGATAATGCCCTGAATTATCACCTTATCCGCGCCCTCCTCCGTACGCTTATAAAGCATGAATTCCTTTTCGCGATAAAACGTAGAATTG
>JAITNT010000022.1 GCA_031290295.1 Clostridiales bacterium | reverse complement strand
GAACTCGTCGATAGCTAACAGCTCATCCTTAGAAACGGTCAATATTTTATCTATATCGCCGAATCTCGACGCTAAGTCGCGCGCGGATTTTTTACCGATATTAGGTATGCCCAGAGCATTAATAAACGCGGCGAGCGGCCGCTCCTTGGACGCCTCTACGGCACGGATAAAGTTTTCCGCTTTTTTCTTCTTGAAGCCCTCCAGACCGAGCAGCTCATCCGCGGTTACCGCATATAGCCGCGCCGCGTCCGTAAGCCCTAAATCGTTGTAGAGCTGTTCGGCGGTTTTTTCGCTTACGCCCTCGATATCCATACAGTCCTTAGAACAATAATGCTCGATACGTCCAATAATCTGCGGCGGACAGCCGTCGTTGTTAGGGCAAAAAATGTGCGCGCCTATAGCGGTCAAGGGCGTGCCGCACGAGGGGCAGACCGAGGGAATCTCTATTTCGCGGTCGGTATCGTGATATTCCGATACTCCGATTATCTCGGGAATGACGTCGTTGCTTCGGCGTATAAGCACGCGCGCGCCGATTTTGACCGCTTTACGCGTAAAATCCTGCGCGTTGTTAAGTGTGGCGCGTGAAATAGTCGCGCCCGAAAGGTCTACCGGATCGAGCGCGGCAAGCGGCGTAAGCTTGCCCGTGCGCCCGATTTGCCACAGCACGTCGCGCAAAATCGTGGTGCTTTCCTCGGCGGGAAACTTATAGGCTATCGCCCAACGCGGAAACTTGTCGGTAAACCCAAGCTCGTCGCGTATACGCGTATCGTCAACCTTAATAACCATGCCGTCTATAAGGAAATCGAGCGCGCCTCTGTCCACGCTTTCGATATGCCCGATTATTTCTTCAAGGCGTTCCGTGCGTATATAATCGCAGGTCAAAAATCTGTTGCTTCTCAAAAAATCCATCATCTCGCGCTGCGAATTAAGCGCGACACCCTCGACGTAATTTACGCTGTAAAATATAATGTCAAGCCTGCGGGACGCGGTAATTTTGGGATCGAGATTGCGGATAGCTCCCGCCACGCCGTTTCTCGCGTTCTTTAGAGGCTCGGCGGCGCGCAAATTATACTCCGCTAACGCGGACAGCTTCATAATCCCCTCGCCCTGCACCGTCACCTTTCCTGTGAAGCTTATCGACCGCGGGAAGGATCTACTCGTGCGACCCTGCTCGGTAACGTCCTCTCCGACGACGCCGTTGCCGCGCGTAGCCGCCGATACAAACGCTCCGTCCTCATAGCTAAGGACAAGCGTAAGCCCGTCTAATTTATACTCGCAGGTTAACGCGGGCGCGACCTTAAGCGCGGCGACCAGCTTAGTATGCCACGCCGTAAGCCCGTCTATTGTCTGCGCCTTGTCTAACGAATAAAGCCGCGTCTCGTGCTTCCGCTGCTTAAAAGCCTCTATAGGCGCGCCCCCGACCTTGCGCGACGGAGAATCGGCAAGCACCGTACCCGAGCCGTTTTCAAGGGCGGTAAGCTCGTCGTAAAGCACGTCGTACTCGCCGTCGGACACAGTAGGCGCGTCCAAAACATAGTATTCGTAAGCGTAGCGGTTGAGTATTTCAACCAGTTCCCTCATGCGCGCAGAACTCATTCTAACCTCCATGCCGCAGCATTTGCGGCGGCGCAAACGGCGTGTGAAAGACCGGACGCGCCGCAGACAAAGAAAGCGGGCTGATCGCAACAAGTCTGATAGAGTGTATACTGAAATACATGACCCTAGGCGGCGACGTACGTACTTTCACACTATGACCTCCAGGGGCGCGTAGCTTAGCGTAAGCACCTTGCGCCCGCCCGTTTGAAAATCAACCTCTATCATCATATTTTCACCCGTGCCCGATACGTTTAATATGCGTCCGGAGCCGAACTTTTTATGCATAACGACCGTGCCGACGATTTTTAAGCGCGGGTCATGCTCCTTAATCCTTTGAAAATCCGTCGGCTTTATTATATTTACGCCGGAAGCGGTCAGCGCTTCGATACCGGAACTCTTCTTCTCGTCCCCGACCTCGGCGAAAAAACGCGACTGCATCAGATACCTGCGCGTGCCGTACAAAAATCTGCTCGAAGCGCGCGTAAGATAAAGCCGCTCCTTAGCGCGCGTAACCGCGACGTACGCAAGCCGCCTTTCCTCCTCTACGTCGGAATCCGACGTGCCCTCGCGCTGCATAGGAAAAATACTCTCGTCCATGCCTACTATAAAAACCACCTTAAATTCCAAGCCCTTTACGGAGTGTATCGTAGCGATAGTAGCGTGATTGTTTTCCTCGTCGAAGCTGTCGATATCACTCATAAGTGTAACCGATTCAAGATAGGCGTTAAGACTCGCGTCCGTGCTGTTTTGGCAAAACTCCCGTACCGACGAGCGGAACTCGCTTATATTCATACGCCTGCCGTTATTTTCCTCGGTGTCCTCGGCGTATTCGTCCTTTAAGCCCGACCGCTCCACTATATAGTCGAACAAATCCTCGAGGCTCGCCGTGCTCTCCTTATCAAAAATATCGTTAAGAATATCAGAAAAACCCTGCAGCTTGTTTATAAGCGGTTTAGGCAGCAGAATATCGCCGTCAAGCCGCCTTATCGTCTCGGTAAGGCTTTTACCCTCGGCGTTGCAGAAACCGACAAGCTGTGCGACGGCCTTATCGCCTATGCCTCGGCGCGGGGTGTTTATCGCGCGTAAAACCGCCTCGTTGTCCGAGGGATTAGCTATAATCCTGAGATATGCGAGAATATCCTTTATTTCCTTGCGGTCATAAAACCTTACGCCGCCGAACACGGTGTACGGTATGTTATAATACAAAAGCTTTTCTTCAAAAACGCGTGTGAGCGCGTTCAGACGCACCAGAATCGCGATATCGGAGCATGAATAATTGCGGTGTCGCAGAAGCCCGTTGATATTGTTAACGACATAATCCGCCTCGGTAAGCTCGTCGATAGCGACGTACTTTTCTACGCGCACGCCCTCGTCGTTCTCCGTCCAAAGCTCTTTCGGAAGCCGAGCGGTATTGTTCTTAATGATGTTGTTAGCCGCCTTGAGAATTTTACCCGTAGAACGGTAATTCTGGGTAAGCTTAAAAACCGTGGCATCAAAATCCTTGATAAAGTCAAATATATTGCTGTAATTTGCGCCGCGCCACCCGTAAATACTCTGATCCTCGTCGCCTACGGCAAGAATGTTGCGGTGCACGGAAGCGAGCGCCTTAACTATCAGATATTGAATTTTGTTAGTGTCCTGAAATTCGTCCACG
>JAITNT010000304.1 GCA_031290295.1 Clostridiales bacterium | reverse complement strand
GCAATAACGGCGTAAAAAAAATTAAAAATATTTTTTCAATTTCTGTCAAACGGGCTTGACAAACAAATGTTCCGTATGGTACAATAGGGGTACGGTGAAGAAAGAGGACGGGTAAATTGTGCGGACGCCGGAAAATACAGCGGGAGGTTAATATGAATTGCAGCGTTTGCCCGAGGAAATGCGGCCTGCCGCGGGGGAGCGGGTATTGCGGAGTGCCCGCGCTTCCGGTGATTGCGCGCGCCGCTTTGCACGGGTTCGAGGAGCCTGTGATTTCGGGGACGCGCGGGAGCGGTACGATTTTTTTTGCGGGCTGTAATATGAGGTGCGTTTACTGTCAAAACTTCGCGGTGTCGCGGGCGCAAACGGGTACGGAAATCACGGTAAAACGCCTGACGGAAATCATGCTGCGGTTGGAGGACGAGGGCGCGCATAACATTAATCTGGTCACCCCCTCTCACTATACCGAGGCTATTACGGAGGCGCTTGCGGCGGCGCGTCTGAAAATCCCCGCGGTATACAACACGTCCGGTTACGACGACGTAGGCGCGCTCAAAAAAATTTCGCCCTACATAAGTATATGGCTCACCGATTTCAAATACGTCAACCCCGATACCGCGGCGAGGTATTCGGGTTGCGCGGACTATCCCGCGGTCGCCGCCGAGGCGATACGCTATATGCTGTCAAGGGGCGCGCCCGTTATCGGCGCGGACGGGCTTATGCGAAGCGGCGTGATTATACGGCATTTGGTGCTGCCTGCGCTGCGGAAGGAAAGTATTGCGGCGGTCGAATATCTGCATAATAATTTCGGTAACGCTTACCTGCTTTCGCTTATGGCGCAGTACACCGTCGTTCCCGAGTGCGCGTGCAGGGAGCTTAGGCGCAGGCTTACGACATACGAGTACAATTCCGTGGCGGACGTCGCGAGAAGGCTCGGGACGAAGGGGTTCATACAGGATATTACGGCGGCGGGGGCGGAGTATATTCCGGATTTCGGGGGAAAGACGGGTTGTTAATTGCATGAGGGAAGAGTAAATGAGGAAAGAGGGCAAGAGAATGATTGGTAAGCTGTGAAGAGATGTTTCGACTGCGCGATAGCATTGACATGGATAGGGTTTTATTTGAATGGGGTGCGGGCAGCATGGGCGATGTTTCGACTGCGCGATAGCATTGACAAAGGGTAGTTTTAATTTGTCTTAGCAAGCGGCGAAGAAGCGAGACGAAGCCGTAGGCGGAGCGAGCGCATTCACGCTTGGTCGGTTAGGCTGTATTATTGCCGTATATGGACACAATATTGCTGTATGCCCGGTTCATTACTTGTGTTTTGTTTGAAAGTATGGTATACTTGTGTAAAATATTAGGGAAATATGGAGTCTGTCCGCACCCGGCGCGGCACGGGGAGATTCCGGTACAAGATTAAAACCGGAGGAGTTTTTTGGTATGATTAGAATGCTCAACGCTTACACAAGAGAAATCGACTACGCCGAGGACGCGGTTGCGGAGATTCTGCCGCAGCTTGGTCTTGAAAAGAATTTGCTCAAGCATTCGGTGGCTATTATTACGTGCTGCAGCGATTTCGTCGGGACGGGCGTCGTCGAGGCGATATGCAAGCTGCTGCCTTTCGACGCGGTCGGCTGTACTACCTTAGGCAACGCGTCGCCCGGTAATTACGGGCTTGACGGGCTTGCGGTAGCCGTGCTTACCAGCGACGACGCCGAATTCTCTACGGCGCTTTCCGCAGACGTTACGGCGGAAAACTACCCTAAGGCGCTTGCGGACGTTTATATGAAGGCAAAGGAGAACGTGCGCGGCAAGCCCGTTTGCGCTTTTACCTTTCTGCCGATTTTCAACAATATTTCCGGAGCGGATATGTTAAGGGTTCTTAACGATATCACGGACCGCGGCGTGCCGTTATTCGGCGGACTGGCTTGCAGTCAGAACCTTGACAATACCGACACCGCGGTAATTTATAACGGCCGTACCCTGCCCGACGCCGCCGCCGTCATACTTGTGCACGGCAACGCCGAAACGCGCTTCTTCGTGACGTCTATACCCGACGATTACGTGCAAAAAAAGCAGGGAACCGTTACCGATTCAAACGGCTATACCGTCAAAAGAATAGAGGGCTTGCCCGTTCTTGAATATCTCAAATCCCTCGGTATCAGCAGCGACACCGCGATTAACACGCCTACATCCACCGTGTTTATGATTGAAACGGAGCAGGGCATGCAACGCACCGCCGTGGCGACATACCACTTTGACCCGGACGGCGGCGTACTGTGCGGCGCGGAGGTTCCTACCGGCTCTAAGCTGTCGATAGGAAAAATCAAGTACGACGGGGTCGTTTCGACCGCCGCAAAAACGTTGCAGGAAATACTCGACGATAAGAACGGCGGCGTGGCGATTATGTTCCCCTGCCTGACCCGCAACTTTATGCTGGTGACGGATCCGGACGCCGAATTAAGGCTTGTTAACGCTACGCTCGGCAACAAGATACCCTACATACTCACCTACGGCGGCGGCGAGATTTGCCCCGTGTACGGAGCGGACGGCAGGATTGTAAACAAGTTTCACAATTACACCTTTACGGCGTGCTTGCTGCGGTAGAGGGGGATAGGAATAGGGGAATGAATAAAGAGTGAGAAAAGAGGGCAAGTAAAATGTCTTAGCAAGCGGCTAAGAGGGTCTGGATTCCTACGGCGCGCTAACGCGCCTCTGAATGACAAAGAGGGCTAAGTAAATGATTGGTAAGCGGCGAAGAGATGTTTCGACTGCGCGATAGCATTGAAAGAGAGGGCAAGTTAAACTGGATTGCCACGTCGCTAACGCTCCTCGCAATGACGATGAACGGCGATAATACAATTAAGACGGAGCGCTAGCTATATCGCATTTTTGCGGAGCGACACCAAATAAGTCCGACTGAATGCGAAAAAGCGAGTTGAGCGGTCGTTAGACCCGCGAACGAGCGCGCATTCACGTTTGGTCGGCTATAAAAAATATATAATACGGGAGAGTGACAGTAACTATGATTAAAATGTTAACCGCATACACGACGGAGGTCGATTTTGCCGAGGACGCATTAGCGGATTTGTTGCCGCAGCTTGATTTAGAGAAGAATCTGCTGAAAAATTCGGTGGGTATAATCTCGTGCTATAACGAGTTTATCGACACGGGCGTAGTCGGCGAGCTGTGCAAGGCGCTTCCATTCGACACGGTGGGCTTTACCACGCTCGCGACCGCCGCGTGCGGCGAGGCGGGTCGCGAAAGCCTTACCTTATGCGTACTGACAAGCGACGACGTGCAGTTCTCCACCGCGTATTCCGCGGATATCAAGCCCGACACCTATCAGAAGACTATCCCGGATACATATGCGGCGGCGCGAAAGGAGCTTGGCGGCGATCCGTCTCTCGCTTTTGCGTTCTTACCGATGCTCGGCGATATAACCTCCTCTAAAATGCTGGGTTCGCTTACCAACAAAGCGCCCGGGGTGCCGGTCTTCGGCACCGTTTCGTGCAGTCATAATATCAAAAGCGAGCACCGCGCGATTATTCATAACGGCGATGCGGGCGACCGCACGATGGCGCTTTTGCTTTTCCACGGCGAGGTGAACG
Organism: Clostridiales bacterium; assembly: GCA_031290295.1. Lineage (GTDB taxonomy): Bacteria > Bacillota > Clostridia > Christensenellales > DUVY01 > JAITNT01. The sequence goes on along the minus strand of JAITNT010000304.1, from coordinate 335 downwards.
CGAAATTCTTCGTTATCTCGCTTTCGGAAGGCAATATTCAGAAGAAACGCGGTACCGTAACAAAATCCGAGATGGATTTGGTAATGGAGGTAGACGGACTTACGTTCGTCGATTACCTCGAAAGCCTGGGCGTTCCGCACAATATCATAATCGATTCGCCAACTACCCTGCCCATGATGCTGGATTTCGGCGACGGCGCGCAGTCGACGGCGAGCGGGCTGTACCATATAGCTCCCGAGGGCTACGCGCTGTTCGGAACGGAGGTTCCCGTCGGAGTAAAAATAGCCCTGGGCAAGCTCGACCGCAACGGTATTCTGGACACGGCTAAAAGGAGC
>JAITNT010000297.1 GCA_031290295.1 Clostridiales bacterium | reverse complement strand
CGCGTTTGGGAATACCGCCAAAATGCTTTGGCGAAATTCCGCGTTTGCGGGCGTAACCGCGACGTAAGTATACGCCGAGTTAAAATGAGCGTCGGCGGCGGCCTTGATTTTTGCGAAGTCGGGCGTAACCTGATAAAAAATCGGGTCGTTTATAACACAGTCCAGGGCTACCAGAGGAATAAAGTTTTCATCGCCGAGCGCATAGAATTCCGCGCGGCTGAGGTTAAAGCATACGCAGACCTCGGCGGTCAGCTTTCGGGGCGCTTTGTCGGGCAGATAGGACAGGCTGTAATTATTGTTTTCGACCGCGCCGTTAAAGCTGTTCAGGAAGAACACCGTTTCCGCTTCCTGTAAGAAGCAGGAGTCGGCGGAGGTGCGCACGGCGATATTATGCGCGTGATTTGCAAAGAAGCCGACGGCGAACGGGTTGGGCGAATAATTGAGAAAGTTTACGGCCTGCATTACCTTCTTCCGCGTGACGTCGGGAATGCGTTTATTCATGCGACCGTTAATGACATATGAAACGGTCGCGATAGATACGCCGGCAATGCGCGCCACGTCTCTTATAGTTGCTTTCTTTTCCATACTAAGAATTATAAATCTAAAACGTGCGTTTTGTCAATAGAGTTGCCGTGAAAGAACGTAAAAAAGGCGGGGCAAACGCAAGAAAAAACACTTTCTTTTATTGCGGGTTTCCCGCAATAAAAGCCCTATGACAGCCGTATGCGGTGAGCGTTAGCGGAGCATAATACGGCGAAAAAAGAGGGCGAATTGTTCTGCAAGGCTGCAAAAAAGAACGGAGACTGCATAATGAACGAAGAAGCTATTTTACATATTCCCGATACGAAATACTGTTTTGCGGCGTCGGACAAAACGGTGGTTTTGCGGCTGCGAGCCGCAAAAAGCGATATCCTTGACGCGGTAAACGTAATATACGGGAATAAATACGATTTTTATAAAACGCAACGCCGCGCCGCGCTGAAAAAGCGGTATACGGACGGCAAATTCGACTGGTATACCGTTAAGCTCGCGCTTAGCGACGTGCGGTTCGTATACGTTTTTGAGATAACGGCGTGCGGAAAACCGCGGTATTTTTCGGAGGACGGGTTGACGGATGCGTTCGATTTTAAGCTGGCTTACTTTAATTCGTTTCAGCTGCCGTACATTAACGCGATCGACGTGCATAGGGTCGTGCCGTGGATGCGGGAGGCGGTGTTTTATCAGATATTCGTGGACCGCTTCAACAGGGGCGACTACGAAAAGGACGACGGCTACATAAACCTGAAATGGGGCGATTTGCCGACCGCCGAAAGCTTTGCGGGCGGCGACCTGAAGGGTATTACGGCAAAATTAGATTATCTTACCGATCTCGGCGTGAACGTGCTGTACCTTACGCCGATATTCCGGTCAATATCTAATCACAAGTACGATATAAGCGATTACTACGGCGTTGACAGGCATTTCGGCGGCAACGAGGATTTCCGTACCCTGGTGGAAGCGGCGCACGGCAAGGGTATACGCATCGTTTTGGACGCGGTATTCAATCATTGCAGCGAAAGACTGCCGCAGTTTCAGGACGTGATAAAAAAAGGCAGGGAATCGCATTATTACGATTGGTTCATTATTCACGGCGACAAGCCCGACCCGGCAAAATGCAATTACGAATGCTTTGCTTCCTGCGGCTATATGCCTAAATTCAACACCTCGAATAAGGAGCTGCAACGGTACTTGATAGACGTCGCTGCGCACTGGATAAAGGATTACGGCATTGACGGCTGGCGGCTCGACGTGTCGGACGAGGTCAGCCATAATTTCTGGCGGCATTTTACCGAGAGCGTCAAGGAGGTAAAGGACGACTGCGTGATAATCGGAGAGAACTGGCACGACGCGAATCCGTTTTTGCACGGCGAGCAGTACGACAGCATTATGAATTACGCGTTCACAAAGGCCTGCCTTGACTTCTTCGCCGATAATAAGCTGACGGCGCAGGGCTTTGCCGAGAGGCTGAACGGCTTGCTTATGCGCAACACCGATCAGGTAAACGCCATGATGCTTAACATTTTGGACAGCCACGACACGCACCGCTTTTTGACCCTGCTAAAGGGCGACGAGGATAAGCTGATTTGCGCGCTTGCGGTTACCTTTATGTATTTGGGCGCGCCCGGGATATACTACGGCACCGAGATAGGAATACGCGGCGGCTACGACCCCGATTGCAGACGCACGTTCGATTGGGAAAAAGCGAATAAGGATACGCCGCTTATGGGGGCGGTAAGGGCGCTTATCGGGCTGAAGAAGCGACCGGAATTACAATGCGGAGAAATAGCTCTCAGGGCGGAGCTCGGGTTGTTTATTCTGGAACGGACGGCGGACAAAAAGGTCTTGCGCCTTACGGTCAATAACACCGGCGCGGACGCGGAAACGGTTGCGGACGGAAGCGTCGTTTTGAGCCGCAACGCGCAGGGCGGCAGGCTTAAGAGCGGCGGCTTCGTCATAGAAGCGCTGTGAAAGCCCGTACATCGCCGGATACTGCAGAAAGCAACGCGCCGCCTAGGGTCATGTATTTCCGTATACACTCCCCGTCGGAGGCGCTCGCTTTCTTTGTCTGCGGCGCGTCCGGTCTTTCACACATTGTTTGCGCCGCCGTGCGGCGGTAAGGAGGTTAATATGAGGAAAACGACAGTAGGCGTAACCGCGGGCATTCTCGGGCATATTCTTACGCTCGGCATAATACTTACGGCGTGCGGTCTGATGAGCGGAAGCGTCGAGGGCGAGGGAGCGTACAAGTTTACGGGCGTTTTGGAACGCAATATAACGCTGCGTATCTTGGAGAACGATACCGCCATAAAGCAGGGGTATTTGAAAGAATTATTAGACGCCTTTAACGCGAAGTACGCCGAATACGGCATACACGCGCAGGATGCTAATATGGATCAATATTCCGACCTCGAGAACGACGGTCCCTACGGCTACGGACCCGACGTGCTGTATCAGGCTAACGACAGGCTGATGAAGTACGTAGACGGCAAGCATATTCAACCCTTGCCGATAGAGGAGCTGGAGTGCTGCGGGCAGATCGACCAGAAAGCGTGGGACGCGTACAAGGCCGTCGTAGAGGGCGAGGACTTTTATTGCGGCGTGCCCGTCAACATACAAGGGCCGCTGCTCTATTACCGCAAGGATTTGCTGCCCGCCGATTGGCGCACGGCGTGGGACGATAACGGTAACGGCGTGCCCGATATGATTGAAAGCTGGAACGCGCTGTACAGGTTCTCGCTGTCTAAGAGAGCGGAGGGCAAGTTCGGATACATGAAATCGCTGTTTGACCCGTACTTCGCGATCGGGTACCTCTACAGCTACGGCGCGTACGCGTTCGGCAAAAACGATACGGATACTTACGACGTGGGTTTCAGCAAGGGCGAAGCGGAAAAGGGCGCGGGCGTTTTGCGGCAGCTGGCGTCCTCGATGAACGAGTCGTGCATAGACGATACCGTTACGGTAAGCGCATATTCCAAGATAGGCAGCGGCGATTACTTCGCGACCATGACCACGCCCGACGTTTACACGATGTTTATCGACGAGCTTATAAAGAACGGAATGACCCGGGCGGAGGCCGTGGAAAACCTCGGGATAGCGGATATTCCGTATCTGCCCGAAAGCGGTGATTTGTCGGAAATTAACCCCGCCCTGATACCGAGCAAAATGATGGGCGGCGTTAACGGCTACGCGATAAGCGCGTACACAAAATCGCCTAACGCCGCGCTCGCCTTTGTGGATTTCGCCACGAATTACGCTAACGTCAAGCGCCGCAACGAGCTTCTGGGCATAGTCCCGGCAAGACGGGACGCGGCGGACGAGGCGGGCGGACTCAGCGAAACGATAAACAAAAACCTTGCGGAGGGCAGTATCGCGGTTATGCCGTCCATAAAAGCGTCGGCGCAGCTTTGGACGCCCCTGCAAACATTTTTTACGGACGTCGCTAAGGATCCGTTCCGCCCGGTAAGCGGCGCGGACGGGCAGAAATACCGGACGCCGGATTCGTTCAGAGCCGCGCTCATAAACGTGGACAAGCAGATATACGATTCTATACACGCGCTGCAATAGCCTTGCAACGGGTTCAATAGGAGGGTGATGATGAAAGAAAAAATAAAAGGGAAAATCAAAGGCACGGCTTGGGGAATTATCAGCTCGCTCGCCGCGGTCGCGGTATGGGTAATCATATCGGCGGCGTTCGGCTTGCTCGCGGGACTCGCCGGCGTCGGGCTGGGTATTCTGTTCCTGATGTCGTACCGCAAAAACAACCCTTACGACAAGAGCAAGTACCCGTATGTATTCGCGGGCGTTCTTATGCTTGCGGAGATAGCGCTGGCGGAGCTGATAGTCGCCGCGTTTTTGGCGGCGGCGGGCGGGGCAGGCTTGACGGGGGCGCTGACGGTTCCGGGCGCCGCGGTCACGCTTATTACGGATATGATAACCGGAACGGTTCTCGCTTACGGCGCGTACGCTGCGTACATTCTGGTTAATCGGCGCAAGGGCAGACCGGACGGCGCGGACGAACCCGCCGCCGATACGGCGGGCAAAAAAAAGAAAATATTTTTGATAAGCGCCGTCAGGGATAAATTATCCGGCGCGGCAAATATAATAAAGCGCGGCAATTACAGGGTCGCTTGCTCCGCGCTGATAATGGGGTCGGGTCAGCTGCTGTATAAGCAATGGGCAAAGGGCGTTTTGTACCTGATAATTCAACTGCTTGCGCCGGCCTTTTTCATATGGCGGGGCGGAGCGATGATAGCGGGGTTTTTCACGCTCGGAACGGTCGAGGGCAATCAGTGGTTCGGCGTCGAGGGCGATAATTCCGTCGCTATGCTTATCATGGGAATATTTGCGATTATCGTTTTGATTCTGTATTTCGCGCTGTACACGGCGAATATAAAGGACGTTTACGAAACGCAGAGGCGGCTCGGAGAGGGTAAAGCGCCCGCGGGCTTCGTGCAGGACGTCAAGGAGCTTCTGGACAAAAAATTTCACAAGACCGCGCTCTTTATTCCGGTAATCGGCGTGGGCGTATTCAACGTTCTGCCGATAATATTCATGATTCTGATAGCCTTTACGAACTACGGCGGCGACATAGTGCCGCCCGCGCTCGTCGATTGGTCGGGGCTGGTTAGCTTTGAAAAGATAATGTCGCTCGGACAATTCGCGCCGACCTTTGTCAAGATATTAGGGTGGAACTTTGTCTGGGCGGTCTTGGCGACCGCGCTGAATTATTTCGGCGGGCTGGGGCTTGCGCTTCTGTACAACAAAAAATGCGTCAGGGGCAAGGCGTTTTGGCGGGCGTTCCCGATACTCGCCTACGCGGTGCCGGGCTTTATATCCCTGCTCGCCTTTAAGTTTATGTTCTCGTACGGCGGTCCCGTAAATCAAATGATTATAGACTCCGGCAAAAAAGCGATCGGGTTTTTGGATCTGGACGCGAAATGGTCGGCGCGGGCGATAGGTCTAGCGGTAAACGCATGGATAAGCATACCGACCTCGATGCTGCTCGCGACGGGAATTTTATCCAACATGAACCGCGATCTTTACGAGGCGGCAAGGATTGACGGCGCAAGCCCGTTCAGGCAATTTATATCGCTTACGCTGCCGTTCGTGTTGTTCGCCACGACGCCCGTGCTTATAACGTCGTTCATAGGCAACTTCAACAACTTCGGCATATTCTACTTCTTGCGCGGCGGGCTGTATATGGACGGCTATTTCCTTGCGTCCGACACCGATTTGCTCATTAATTGGCTGTATAATCTGTCGATAGACAACAATTACTATTCGATAGGCGCGGCGATAAGCCTGGTGATATTTATCATAACGTCGTTAATTTCCTTGACGGTATACATAAAATCGCCCTCGTACAAGCAGGAGGACACGTTTAGATGAAAAAGATTAAAATTTTGAAAATAGGCGGCGCGGCGATAACGTACGCGATACTCATTGCGGTCGGATTCATTTTCTTCTTCCCCGTTCTGTGGCTGATATTGGCGTCGTTCAGCAAATCCGGGTCGATGTACAGCTTCGACGGATTTTTCCCCGGGAGCTACAGCCTCGACAGCTTCGTAACGCTGTTTACCGATACCGCTATGTATAATTACCCGCGGTGGTTTCTGAATACGCTTTTCATCGCGGTGATGAGCAGTATATTCGGCACGCTTTTGGTAATTTTGACGGCGTATACCATGAGCCGTTTCAAATTCGGAAGCCGTAAAAATTTGATGAAAACTACCCTTGTGCTCGGAATGTTTCCGTCGTTTATGAGCATGATAGCCGTCTACATTCTGATGACGCAATTTAACCTCATAAATAATCTCTGGGGACTTATTCTCATTTACAGCGCGGGCGCGCCTATGGGGTACATGGTGCAGAAAGGTTTTTTCGATACGATATCCAACTCGATCGACGAGGCGGCAAGAATCGACGGCGCGACTAACCTCAGAATTTTCTTCAAAATAATTCTGCCGCTTTCCGCGCCTATAATCGTCTTTACGAGTCTGACGGCGGTCGCGTGGCCTTGGAGCGATTTCATATTGCCCCGGCTGCTGCTCAAGCAAAAGGATTTATACACGGTCGCGGTAGGGCTTATGAACTTAGGCGAAACCGAGTTCAGCCGGTTTGCGGCGGGCTCGATGTTTATCGCCGTCCCGATAATTATACTGTACTTCTGTCTGGTGCGGTTCTTAGTCAACGGTCTGTCCGCGGGCGCGGTCAAGGAGTAAACAGCGGGAAGCCTTTTCATAACAGACTTATCTTGCCCTATTCATCAAATTATGATATACTTATAATCAGTCGGTATAAGGAGCGGGGCAAACGCATTTTTATATGCGTTTGCTCCGGTATAAGGAGCGCATTATGTCAAAA
>JAITNT010000296.1 GCA_031290295.1 Clostridiales bacterium | reverse complement strand
CAATACCCCTGTAACTTGCCTAAATACCTCGCTTTTGTACCCTTTTATTATCTCATACTTCATACCTCTATTATATCATACTTGAAGAGGTTTTGCAACAAGTCTATTGCGAGGAGCGTTAGCGACGTGGCAATCCAGCTTAACTTATCCTCTTTCCTTATTTTGCATCACCGTATACAGCAGGCGGTTTCTAGATTGCCACGTCGCTTTCAGCTCCTCGCAATGACAACCGCAGCCCGCGCCACTCGCACCGAATACGAATTAAAACAAAATCAATGTCATGTTGAGCGTAGTCGAAACATCTCTTCGCCGCTTTCACCGCCCCTTACAATTAAAACCAGTCCTATCCGTCATTGTGAGGCGCGTTAGCAACGTGGCAATCCGGTTTAACTATCCTCTTCCCTCCATTCCCCTTCGTCCCCTCAATTATACCGTTGCATTATATCCTCTATCCCGACGCCCCCCGCAAAAAGCGCGGCGGCCTCGGCGGCTTTTTGCACCGCGGACTGCATGCTCTCTCTCAGGTGAGACGGGATCACGGACAAAACATAATTCGCAAGCGGGGTTTCGGGCGCGGGCCTGCCTATGCCCACCCTTATACGCGGAAAGTCCTCGCTCTCGAGACATAATACGGCGTTGCGCATGCCGTTGTGCGTGCCGCCGCTGCCGGACGCTCTTATGCGAATCGTCGCGGCGGGGATATCGCAATCGTCGTAAGCCGCTATAATGTCGGCAAGCCCTAGCTTGTACCTCGCCTGCAGCCTGCCTATACATTCGCCGCTTAAATTCATGTAGGTTTGAGGCTTCGCAATAATAACCTTTTCGCCCTTAACGTAAGTAACGGCGACCAGCGCGTCGCATTCGCGCTTTGAAAACTTAACGTCAAGCAGCTCGGCGGCCTTGTCCGCGACCATGAAGCCGAGGTTATGGAAGGTGTTATCGTATTTTTTTTCGGGATTCCCGAGTCCGGCGATAAGCTTCATTACGTCAGTCGTATAAACGCGAAAGCGATAGGTCGGAATAAATGCTCTCTATCGCTTCCGCAAAAATCGGCGCGACCGAGGCGACCTTAATTTTGGGACAGCTTGCCACCGCCTTTGACTCTATCGTGTTAAGCACGGTTATCGTTTGAAGCACGGAGGCGTTGAGCCTTTCTATGGCGGGACCGGAAAGCACGGCGTGCGTACAGCAGGCGTGCACCTCTATCGCGCCGGCGTCGGCGAGCGCCTGCGCGCCCTGACAAATCGTGCCGGCGGTGTCTATCATATCGTCTAGCATCAGGCAAACTTTTCCTCTGACGTCGCCGATAACGTTCATAACCTCTATCGCGTTGGCGCGGGGGCGTCGCTTGTCCACAATAGCGAGCGGCGCGTTAAGCTTTTGGGCGAGGTTTCTTGCGCGGGCGACGCTGCCTACGTCCGGGGAAACGACCGCGAGATTATCCTTGCCGTCCTTGACGAACGACGACTTGGACACCTCCTTAGCAAGCACCGGTATACCGAAAAGGTGATCCACCGGAATATCGAAGAAGCCCTGCAATTGCGGCGCGTGCAGGTCCATGGTAAGCACCCTGTCCGCGCCCGCGCTCGTAATGAGATCCGCGACGAGCTTGGCGGTAATCGGGTCGCGGGCGCGCGCCTTTCTGTCCTGCCTTGCGTACCCGAAATACGGTATTACCGCGTTGATTCTTCCTGCGGACGCTCTTCTCAAGGCGTCTATCAGTATCAATAATTCCATAAGGTTATCGTTAACCGGCTGTGATGTCGATTGAATTACAAAGACGTCGCAACCGCGCACCGACTCTTGAACCTGTACGCTGGTTTCGCCGTCCGAGAACTTCGTTACGATAGCGCCCGAAAGCTTCAGCTTCAGCTTGTCCGCAATCTTGCCCGCCAGCTCCGGACAGGAATTCCCCGCAAAAAGCTTTACGTGCTCGTTGTACCTTTCCATATTATCTCAATCTCCTAAAAATTATGTCTCGTTCTCCGTCTTTATCCAGTCCTGCTTGATAATCTGCCTCGCTCTGGCTATCGCAAGCGCCCGCGCGGGAACGCCGCCCGTAATCGTCGAGCCGGCCGCGATAAAAGCGTCGTCCTCTATCGTTATCGGCGCAATCAGGTTGCTGTTGCTGCCTATAAAGGCGCGGTTGCCGATAATCGTTTTGTGCTTAGAAACGCCGTCGTAGTTTACCGTTACCACGCCGCAGCCTATGTTGCAATGCTCGCCCGTTTCACAGTCCCCTATGTACGTCAAATGGCTGATTTTGGTGTGCGCGCCTATTACGCTGCGCTTGATTTCCACAAAATCCCCTATGCGGCAACCGTCGCCCACAACGCTTTCGGGGCGCAAATACGCGTACGGGCCTATCGACGCCGCCTTGCCGACAAAGCTTTCGATAAGCTTCGACGACGACACGGTACAGCCGTCGGACAAAATGCAGGCGTCGATAACGTTATTTTCCCCGAGCGTAACCCCGTCGCCGATTACGGTTTCGCCCTTGATGTGGTTGTTTGGCATTATCGTTACGCCGCGACCTATTATTACGTCGCCGTCGATATACGTCGTCGCGGGATCGACTATATAAACGCCGTTTTGCATGTGATGATTAAGTATGCGTTGCTTCATAACCTCGCCGATAAAAGCAAAGCGCTCGAAGTCGGTGGCGGTAAGGAAATCGTCCTCCTCCGAGAAATACTGTCTTTTAGCGGTGTAAATCGTTTCCGCCGTTCTCAAAAAACCCGTCTTAAAAACATAACCCCGCGTCATTCGGCAAACGTTCAGCTTGTTGTTAACGGTGTGCCCGACGGCCTCCAGCACCGTTTTGCGCTGCAAAAGCGGCGTGTCGGAAAACAACACGACCGTATAGTCGGTGTCCCCCAGATACGGGCGCACGGCGTCGGCTATTTCCGCGGTACCGTTATATCCCGCATAAACAAAAGGGTCGTCGCCCATACTGAGCGAAACCCATTCTAACATCGTTTTCCCGAATAACGGTATATCAAAAGATTTCTCCCGCGAAAACCCGGAATTCTCAACCTTCAAAATTATGCCTGATACAGACCCGTCAACCATGCTATTATTTTACCCCCTAAAATGTGTAATGTCAAGTATATTACGCCGTTTACTAAGCCGACCCAAGCGTGAATCGGCGCTACGACAAGCCGCCGCCAAGGCGGGCGGCTGTCTTGCTTAATCCGATTCAGTCGGACTTTTGCCGCGATAGACGCGAATGCGCGCTCGCTCCGCCGCCTTTGCGGCGGCTTCGTCTCGCTTCTTCGCATTCGGGCGGACTTTTGCCGACCAAGCGTGAATCGGCGCTGCGACAAGCCGCCCTTTACGGGCGGCAGTCTTACTTAATCCGATTCAGTCGGACTTAAAGAGGTTTAGTCTATCCGGGTGTGTACCGCAGCACGTTACTCGCGTGGTCATTCCGCTCGCTTGCGCTCGCTAGCGGTACGGGTTCTCCTTGTTCTTCCGTACCCCATAAACAAAACAAAATCAATGTCATGTTGAGCGTAGTCGAAACATCTCTTCGCATCTTTCAACGCCCCATACAATTCTCTTAGCCCTCTATCGTCATTGCGAGGAGCGTAAGCGACGTGGCAATCCAGTTTAACTTGTCCTCTTTCTCTCTCTTCGCCGCTTTCAACGCCCCTTACAATTCTCTTGCCCCCTTCCCCCTTTTTGCTTAATTTTTCCAAAAGTAAGTCGCCCGAGGGGTTCGGGGAGGCCTCGAAACCTCCCCGATGCGCTTTTTTCGTTCTT
>JAITNT010000154.1 GCA_031290295.1 Clostridiales bacterium | reverse complement strand
AACGGGTGCAACGTACCCTTATGCCCCGGCATAAAAAATCTTATGGGCCGGCTTTCGGCAAATTCACGCAATCTTTCTAACAGCATAGTTTCATCCTTTCGGTGGACAAGCTCCGCGGACCGTCGCCGCAAGACAAGTTGCCGGAACCGGTATAATATTTTTTGTTTTTCTTATGGAAGCGGGCATCCTTTTTTAACCCGCCTTGGCTATATACCGGCTTTGATTTTCAAATATATATTTGATCGCTTCAAAAGCCTGAATATCCTCCGTATGCTCCGACGAATTGTACTTGCCGCGGTTGCCGCCGCCGGAGTTGCCGCCGCCGCAGCCGCCGGGCAGACCCGTGCCTACAATCCCGATATAGTATTCCTCATAGAATGTTTCGGTACCGGAGCCGTCCTCTTTTTCCTTGTAACCGTTGTGCATAAAAAACATGTTCTGCGGAAGCCTCAAGCCGTAGCATAAACCGTCTATTTGCCCGAATTCGCCGTTGTCATATTCCTCCGACGGCGTATACTCATATACAAAAAGCGTTTGCCCGTCTATAAACTCCCGGGTGAAATAGCCGTCCGATACGAGCTTGTTTATATCGAGGAAGTAGCCCGTCTCGACAAGCGTCTTGAACCTGTCCGCCCTGGCTATGACAAAATCCGCTTCTAACACGCTCGTTTGCAAAAGCTCGTTAAGTCCCTCCGCTCCCTCTAAGTGCGAGCGGACGTTGACCTCGCGTATTTTGCCGTCCTCCCGCCCGCCCAGCGCGGCGGTGCCGAATTGTTCGAGCATGTCTTCGTTAACCGCCTTGGCGCTGTTCGCGTTCCATTGCTCGGAAATACTGAAAAACGCCAGTATTTCGCTTTCGGCGGGTTGATCCACCGTGCTGTAAACGCTTATCCACGCAAAAACGGCGACAAGCGCTATTATGATATATTTGAACCAGTCGTATTCAAGATGAACGCCTACGCGTTGTTTGGTAATCCGCGCGTCCATTACTTTTTCGGCTTCATAGTAGGAAAGAGAATGACGTCTCTTATGGAGCTTGAATTCGTAAGCAGCATTATCATGCGGTCAAGCCCGAGTCCCAGCCCGCCCGTGGGCGGCATACCGTATTCGAGCGCGGTAACAAAGTCCTCGTCGAAGGCCTGCGCCTCGGTGTCGCCCGCGGCTTTGAGCTTCATTTGATACTCGAATCTCGCGCGCTGGTCGTTCGGGTCGTTAAGCTCGCTGTAAGCGTTGCCCATTTCCCGCGCGTAAATAAAGAGCTCGAACCTCTCCGTAAAACGCGGGTCGGACGGCTTCTTCTTTGCGAGCGGCGATTCCTCGACGGGGTAATCGTAAATAAAGGTCGGCTGAATAAGCTTATCCTCCACCTTGCCGTCGAATACGGAATATAAAATCGCGCCCCACGTGTTCAGCCCGTCCGCGTTAACCCCGGCGCGCTCCGCGAGCTTCCTCGCCGCCTCGACGGTTTTTGCCTTAGAGAAGTCCGCGCCCGCGTACTCCCTGACCGCTTCGAGCATGGACAGCCTGCGCCAAGGGGTCTTGAGGCTAAGCTCGGTATCCTCGTAGGTTATAACGTCGGGAACGCTGATTTCGGCGCGCACGCGGTCGTAAATGCGCTCGGTGATGTCCATCATGCCGTTGACGTCGGTATACGCCTGATAAAGCTCCATCATGGTGAACTCGGGGTTATGCTTAACGCTCATACCCTCGTTGCGGAACATTTTGCCTATTTCGTAAACGCGCTCGAAGCCGCCTACGATAAGACGCTTCAAATAAAGCTCGGGCGCCACGCGCATATACATATCGAGGTCGAGCGTGTTATGGTGCGTAACGAACGGACGTGCGGACGCGCCGCCCGCGAGCGTTTGCAGAACGGGCGTTTCCACCTCCAAAAAGCCCTCGGCGTCCAAAAACCTCCTTATCGCTCCGATAATCCTCGAGCGGGTTTTGAAAACCTCCTTAACCTCGGGATTGGCGATAACGTCCACGTAACGCTGACGGTAACGCAAATCGCTGTCCTTCAAGCCGTGATACTTCTCCGGAAGCGGCAATAACGACTTGGACAACAGCGTAAACGCGGTTACCGAAACGGAAATTTCGCCCTTATGCGTAGTAAAAACGGTGCCCTCCGCGCCTATGATATCCCCTATGTCAAGCTTCTTAAAAAGCTCGTAGGACTCGCCGAGATTATCGCCCTTAAAATAGAGCTGTATCGTCCCGTCGCGGTCGAGAATATGCGCGAAGGACGCCTTGCCCATAATGCGGCGCGAAACGATGCGCCCCGCAAGCTTAACCTCCTTGCCCTCGAGCGCGGCGTAATTATCCGCCACGTCCTTAGAGCGGTGGGTCTGATCGAATTTTACGCGCTCGAAAGGATTTTGTCCGCTCAAAACAAGCGCGTCGAGCTTTTCTCTGCGCGCGCGTAAAATTTCATTCAGCTCCGAATCCGAAAGCTCCGCGTTCAACGCGCCGTCCGTGTTTTCCTTGTTTTCCATCCGTACCTCGGTATTTTTACGCTATAAGCTGATTTTGATAATCTTCAGGCGGATTTTTCCGCCCGGAGCGGCGACCTCGACAATCTCGTTTTTTTTGTGTCCGATAAGCGCGCGCCCTACGGGGGACTCGTTGCTTATTTTGGAGTTTTTGGGATCGGACTCCGCCGTGCCCACGAGCTTGTATTCGCAGTCGTTCTTATCGTCGGCGTCGTCCATATCGTGCAGCTTTACCTTGCAGCCGAGCGAAACCGCGCTCGTATCTATGC
>JAITNT010000283.1 GCA_031290295.1 Clostridiales bacterium | reverse complement strand
CAAGTCAAAGATACCGTAATAAACGAAAAAATTTCAGACTAAGATTTAACCTAATTTGTGGAATAGTGAATTATCAAAACGCCCCTTAAATGAGGTTTTGCAACAAGTCTAATGACAATCGACACGGAGGATCGGAGTAATACAATTAAACCGGAGCGCTAGCTATATCGCATTTTTGCGGATCGGTACATCTCCTCGCCCGCCCGGAGCAAGCGCCGGGCCGGCGTCCCGTTTCTTTCTAGAGCGGGTCTTTTTTTTGCTGTTTTTTTGTTGACGGGGAAACAAAATTGTGATAAGCTGGTTTTTGTTTCCGGGGAAACAATAAAGCCTGCGCCTTATTGTGTTCTTCTTGCGGCCTTTGCAAGCATACCGCGGGGGCGGCGACAAAAATTTCCCGAAAAGGACGGCCTTTAACCGTGAGCGGAAAAACGATATTTTCAAAGGATTTTATTCTTGTCGCAATAGGGCAGATTGTTTCGCTGTTCGGAAATCAGATATTAAGGTTCGCGCTTCCGCTTTATCTGCTGGTTCAAACCGGCTCTTCCGTTTTGTTTGGGACAATTTCGGCTTTTTCTTTGATTCCTATGCTGCTGCTGTTCCCGATAGGCGGGATAATCGCCGACCGCGCTAATAAAAGAAACATCATGGTGATTCTGGATTTCGGCACGGCGGCATTGATTTCCTTGTTTTGTTTGTTGATTGGAAAAATCGCCGTCGCACCGCTTATGGCGGTTATAATGATGCTTTTATACGGCATACAGGCTGCGTATCAACCGGCGGTTCAGGCAAGCATACCCGTTTTGGTGGACGCCGAGCATATAATGCAAGGCAATTCGGTCGTTAATCTGATAACCTCGACGGCAAGTATGGCGGGACCCGTAATCGGCGGCGTTTTGTTCTCGATAGTCGGTTTAACGCCGATTCTGTACGTAAGCGTCGCGTGCTTTTTTGCGTCCGCCGTACTGGAGATTTTTATTCGCATTCCGTTTGAAAAAAAGAAAACGGTCGGAAATATATTTATTACCGGCGTAAGGGACCTAAAAGCAAGCCTCGCCTTTATCCTTAAAACGCGCCCCGTTCTGTGGAAGGCGTCGTTAACGTACGCGTCTGTTAACTTGCTTTTGACCCCGCTGATTTTAATCGGGCTTCCGGTTTTAATTACACAACGGCTGGGGTTCGAGGCGGATAACGCGAACCGGCTGTACGGCTATGCGCAAGGCGTGATCGCCGCCGGCGCCGTTTTGGGCGGCTTGCTCGCGGGAATTTTTTCTAAGAAATTGAAATCGAAGGCGAGTCCTTTTATCCTGATAGGGTGCGCGCTGTCCGTGCTCTTGTGCGGAATCGCGCTGCATGTATTCGTCGGGTCGCTTGAAATCTACATCGTTTTAGCCGTCGGCGGCGGGCTGTTAACGGCGTTGTCAACGCTGTTTCAAATTCAAATAATGACGTATATTGGAATTTTAACGCCCAAGGCGTTAATCGGGAAGGTAATTTCGTGCGTCATATGCGTTTGTATGTGCACAATTCCTCTCGGTCAATTCGTCTACGGGTTTGTTTTTGAAAAGATAGGAAACGGCGCATATTTTCCGTTTTATGCGGCGGCGTTAATAATGATAGGAATCGCTATTTTTACCCGCCGGGTTTTCTTCGGAATTGACCGTTTGATTGCGGAGCAACTCTGACGCAAGGGCGTCCGTGTTCGATCCCGTTTATAAAGGCAAGAAAAACGCGTTTATACCGATATATGTACGGGATAAACGTATGAAAGCGCGTTTACTTCGGGTTATATAAAGTTTTATTTTTGTTTTAGTTGTGTTTTTTCCAATATGTGTTATAATATTGAAGATTATATTTTCTTTTACAAAAATTAAATTTAATCAATATATTGTGTCGTCGCTTTTTTCTTTAACTATTACATATTTAACGGTGGCGGCTCGAAAATATATTTACAAACTAAAAATTGTCTGCGCTTTTAGGCGTATCGGAGAAATATATGGGAAAAATTATTGCTTTTACAAATCAAAAAGGCGGGGTCGGCAAAACGACGACTTGCGTTAATATGTCCGCTTATCTTGCCGCTATGGGTAAAAAGGTGCTGATTATCGATATCGACCCGCAAGGAAACGCAAGCAGCGGCTTAGGAGTAGTTAAACGTACGCTTACTAAGTCTATTTATAATTGCTTTGTGAGCGATTGCGCGCCCGAGGACGCTATACTTAAAACGTCGGTAAACAACTTAGAAATTATTCCTTCTAATATCGATCTTGCCGGCGCCGAGGTAGACCTTGTGTATATGAATAACCGCGAAAAGGTTCTCAAGGGAATTTTAACCCGCCTGCGTAATAATTATGATTATATTACCGTCGACTGTCCCCCCTCTCTCGGTTTACTTACTATAAACGCTTTGACGTCTTGCGATTCCGTTTTTATACCGATTCAAGGCGAATTTTATGCGCTAGAGGGCTTGAGTCAATTGATGAATACCGTCAAGCTCGTCAAAAAACATCTTAATCCTAATTTAGAAATCGAAGGGGTTGTTCTTACGATGTACGATTCCCGTTCAAACCTTATACAAACGGTAGCGGAAGAAATTCATAAGTTTTTCGGCAAAAAGGTTTTTATAACGAAAATTCCTAGAAACGTCCGTCTGGGCGAGTCGCCAAGCTACGGTCTTCCTATTATGCAGTTTGATCCGCGCAGCTCCGGCGCGATCGCCTACAAAAAATTAACGGAAGAGTTGCTTGAAAGAAATTCCGACAGCTATGAAAAAATAACCAAAGATTACCTTCTCCGTAAAAAAGCGGTTCCCGCGGATAAAGAATAGTTTTCTGTTTTTTGTTGGTTGAGATTAAAGGAATATTTTATTCCTCTTTTCGCGTTTTGTTTTTATATAACGACTTTTATTTTTTTTATGTGATAAATTTTTTAAGCAGTGAATCGGTTTTATACAAAGACTATATAATTTTTTATATTAAGTTAGTCATAGTAGAGGTGTATAAAAGTGGAAAAAAACAAGAGAGCAATATATATTGTTTTGTAAAACATTAAATACAATATATTGTGAAAAATACAAGATTATTATTATTACAAACGGCACTAAAATAAAAGTTCGCACATCGTTATATTTTGATAAAAATAATATAAAATTGTATTATGATTATTTATCAACAAATAAATATACAAACTAACGACAATCGTAATATACATAATTGTATAAATGTAGAAAAATAAAAAGCAAAAAAATCATAAAATATAAATTCATAATTAAATTTTGAGAAAATTTTTGTTTTTTTATAAAAAGTAAACGAAAAAATTAGTAATATTATAATAATATAATTAAAAAGTAGCGACGGTTACTTATATAATTATTATTAACAGCAGTTTTACATTATGATAACAAAAGTATAGTAAATTTTGTAAAATTGAAAACGGTTTTGGAAAAAAGCCTAAAAAACTTTTATTATATTAAAGCGTTTTAATCGGTATATATTTGACTTATATTTAATTTGAGGGTATACTTATCTTGAAAAATAATCAAAGGAGAAATAAAATGGTAAGAAAACCGCTCGGACGGGGGTTAGACTCTCTTTTTGCCGAATATGAGGATATAGAACAAAGCGAGCAAAAAACGTATAAAGAGCCGATGCGTGAGGAGTCTCCCTCCGGCGGCAACTCAAATTTGGTGGGGATAAGCGAGATTTTTCCTAATCCCGACCAACCGAGAAAGATTTTTGAGCCGGAGGCGTTAAGAGAGCTTGCCGCCTCTATTAAGCTGCACGGCGTAATTTCTCCGCTTATAGTGGTAAAAAGAGAGCGCGGTTATATGATTATTGCAGGCGAGCGCAGATGGCGCGCGGCTAAAATTGCGGGATTATTTAATATTCCCGTTATCGTAAAGGACTATAACGAGCAAAAAATTAAAGAAATATCGTTAATAGAAAACCTGCAACGCGAGGATCTTAATCCTATCGAGGCCGCAAACGCAATTAAAGAGCTCATGAATAATTTCGGATTTACACAGGAGGAGGTTGCCGACCGATTAGGAAAAAGCCGTCCCGCAATAGCAAACACGGTGCGCCTGCTAAACTTAAACCGAGAAGTTATAGAACTAGTGAGCAAAGGCAGACTATCCGCCGGGCATGCGCGGTGTCTTGTATCCCTAAAAGACGACGTTGCGCAGGTTAAATTCGCTAAAGCTGCTTGCGACAACAAGATTACGGTTCGCGATTTAGAAAAGATTATAGCTAATCACCTTGCGCCTAAGGAAGAAGTTAAGCCAAAACCGGAAATGAGCCTGGAATTAAAAGATTTGGTAAGCAAAATGCAATTCGCGTTCGGTACTAAGGTTGCGGCTATCGGCAACGATTCCAAAGGAAGAATATATATTGACTATTATAACAGAGACGATTTAGACAGAATACACACAATTATGCGCAATGTTCGTTTAAGCTCGATACAGCCAAAGCCCTAAACCCTAACCAAGCAAGCCAAACCAACCGCAAAAATAGAACAAGCCCGGATTAACCCGGGCTTGTTTTGTTTTTGCCGGGCACAGAAGAAATATTTATAGCTCGCGATTCTCAATATAATTCGGCGAAACCATATAAAGAGCTGTATTTTTATTAAGCGCAAGGCGAAACCCGGTGTTTCACGTGGAACATTTTGAAATAGATCGGCTAAATTTGTTTCACGTGGAACATTTGCGGCGGAGAATTTCATTATATAAAGGGCGGTTAGTGCTCGAGGGATAAAAAGGCGTTACTTAATTAAGATTAATAAGCGGGAGAAGAATATAAACGGCGGCAAGACATGTTTTTATGTCGGCAGCGGGAGCAACATGTTATTCTGCAGCCCGATTTAATATGCCTGCGTTATTTACTGTTATGCGTAGTTATAAAACATAATATGACTATATCGCTTTGCCCCGTACTACGGGTACGCAGTAATAACCCGGCGATAGAGTTTCGACAAGCGATAGATTTGACATGGATAAGGTTTGATTTGTATGGGATACGGGTAAACAACTGCGTTCGTCATTGCGAGGCGGGTTTCGGAGTAAAAGACGCAAGTCGATTACTCCGCAAACCCGACGTGGCAATCCGGAAACCGCCTGCCGTATACGGTAATGCGGAATGAGAAAAGAGGACGGTTTGAAACCGGATTGCCACGTCGCTAGCGCTCCTCGCAATGACAAAATAGGATAAGTTTGAACCGGATTGCCACACTTCGGCTACGCCTCGTTCGCAATGACAAGGCGGCTTTTGCCCGTACCATACAAGTAGTGGTAATAACCCGGATAAGGCGAGTTTGTTTCGACCGCGCACCGGCATTGACGGATAGTAGGAGTGAAGTTCGTAGAGGGATATAGAACGAAAACTCTAGTTAAAACGAGAGAAAGCGCGTTTGCGCTGACCGAAAATAATTTTGTGTTAATATAATAATTATAAAAACATAACCAAATAGGACGTTTGTTGCCGAAGCTTAATTCACGTACAGGCGTAAAAATTATATTGACAAAGCGGTATAGGCGGAAGCGAGTTATACCAAATAATAAATAATGATTGCAACATTTTGCAGTATGTGATATACTTTACTCATAATAATGCGAGAAAATAGTGTGAAGGCGTCCGTACATCGCCGGATACGGCAGAAAGCATCGCGCCGCCAGGGTCATGTATGTCCGTAGTACTTACTCGTCCGCGACGCTCGCTTCTTTATCTGAGGCGCGTTCGGTCTTTCACGCGCGGTTGCGCCGCCCCGTGCGGCGGAATGGAGGTTAACATGAAAAACACAATAAAGCCGTTGCTGATTTTCGGCATAATCATAGCCGCTGTCGGCTCTACTCTTTGGCTGATATTTGAGACAATAAACATTGTCGCAATTAACAACCATAACCTCAACGTAAATTACCCGACATGGGTTGGCGTGCTCGGGCTAGTATCGATTATATTAGCGTGTGCTATTCCTGCAATAAAAAGCAAAAAGAACGACAATGACAATAACGACAATCAAGACGGGCAAGGCTAACCCCGACGACGGCGCAAGGCGCGTTAGTTGCGGTGCAAAAAGCGGGCAGGGTTTATTTGTACGGTGTGCGGGCAGAGCGGTGACGAAACGATTAAAATCGGAACGCCGACTATAGCGCAGTCGCGTTTTTAGTCGGTTTTTATAAACGGCATTTCTTGCGTTTGTCCTGCGCCGAGGAAGCCGTATACTTGACTTTTGGCAGAAAGCCCTATACAATATATTTATGATAGATTTACATTTGCATACCGAATTCAGCGACGGCACGGACAGCTGCCGGGAATTGCTCGATAAGCTGCTTGCGGCGGGATGCGGGCTGTTCTCGGTTACCGACCACGACTATACGGGCGGCAATTTCGCCATGCTCGAAGAATTACGACTAAGCGGCGCCTTGGTTAAATTCATCACGGGAATAGAGGTGTCCGCGGTTTTTGAGGGTACGGAGCTGCATTTGCTCGGATACGGGTTTGATTTGAACAACCCGGGAATCAAGGCGTTAGTTGAGGACGGCAGCCGCAAAAGGCATCAAAAGCTGCTCGCTATATTCGGGCATTTGGAGAATACGCATAAAATATTTTTGCCGGAAGCGGACAAGGCTTCATTAAAAAAACGGGCGGTTGTCGGCAAGCCGAACGTTGCCGCGCTGCTTACCAAAAACGGATACCCCGGCACCGTCGGCGAATTAATAAAAAGGTACATGGAGGACATAGACACGGTTCGGTTTAAGACGGACGCGCGTCTTGTGACGGAGGCCGTTAATTCCGCCGGCGGGCTTGTATCGTTCGCCCACCCGATAGAGGTTATGAAGGAGTACGGCTGGGATTATAAAAAAATAAACGGCTTTGCAAAAAAACTAAAGGATATAGGGCTTTCCGCGATCGAGGTATATCACTCGTCGCACGGCGAGCGCGACGTAAGAGCGTACGGGGCGATTGCCGAAAGGCTCGGCTTGCTTGTTTCGGGCGGCAGCGATTATCACGGCGCGCTCAAAAAAGCGCGGCCCGGACAATTGACGGCTTACGGTTATTCGCCGAAAGAAAGCGAATTGACCGTTTTGAAAAGGCTTAACGTATAAGGAGAAAGACCGGTGAAGAATTCAAAGACCTGCCCGAAATGCGGAGGCAAAAAAATTTGCCGTCCGAAATACTCGTTCGCGACCGGCAACCCCGGACTCGACTCTATATCGGTAGGGCTGTTCGGAGCCGTATTTATACACAGATACATCTGTTTAGACTGCGGATATGTCGAGTTATGGATTGACGAGGAAAAGGATATCCTGCGTATCGAAGAAAAATACGCTTGCGAAAAGAAGGGTACCGACCGACCTAAAAATAACGAAGAATTTGAAACGGAGAATTTTTGAATATGACTTTATTATCGACGGCGTTGCAAATTGCGGTAAAGGCGCACGACGGACAAAAGGATAAAGCGGGCGTCGATTATATTTGGCACCCCATAACGGTGGCGGGGTTTTGCAACGGCGAAAAGGGCAAGCTTGCGGCGATACTTCACGATACGGTCGAGGATTCGGACGTTACGCTTGACGGCTTGCGGGAGGCGGGGATCGGCGAGGATATTGTAACCGCCGTCGATTGCTTGTCGAAACGAAAGGACGAGAGCCTAGACGCCTATTACGGCAGAGTAGCGGCAAACGATATCGCGATCGAGGTCAAATTCGCCGATATGCGGCACAACGGCGACAGGGCGAGATGGCCGAAAGAAAGCCGGGACAAGGCGGAGGATAATTATATTAAATACGCCGGGCGCACGGTATCGCTTTATGAGGCGGTCGGAGAGCGGGCAAAAACCCTGATGAGCGAGGGGACGCTGGACTTGTTGTTAAAAATGCTCGAGGAGAGAGGGGGTTCTTTCGGGCGCAGGGAAGGCTAAAGCGATAGACTTGTAAACGCAGCTTCATGCGTTTGCCCCGATACGCGAAACGTGCGTATGCATTATAAATCGCTAATCGGTCAATGGACAGATAGGGGAAGAGAATGATTAGCAAACGGCGAGGAATCTTTTCGCCGCCTACCAATTGTTTACTTGTCCTTTGCCCTAGGCTTTTTTCGTTTCCTTATAGGTTGCGGACATTTCTATGTCTTGGGGGAAGTCGCCGAAGCCCTTGCCGAAAATATTGAAGCCGCCTATGTGAACGGCGTCGGGCTTATTTTCAATTTTCAGGGTAATCTTGTTGCAGTCGGTCAGATTAAGATCATTGATTTTGACCCTGTCGTGCTTGCGGAGTCCGTTGAAGTACACGCCTAAGGGCGTTACGGAAAGCTTCGTAAATAAGCCGTACTGCGACGCGTAATCCGACCACCACGACGGGTTAAGCGTGCCGCGCCTGCCGCCGAGGTCGCCCGGTGAGGTAAACGTAACTATTTCCACGCCGTTTATCGAAAAGGTAATATCGCTCATCCAGTCGTTTTGATAGTTGAGCGTTTCGGAGCAAAGCTCCAACGCGAAGGACAGCTCTACGGGCGCGCAATCCGCGCCGAAGCAGTTAGAAAAAGCGTAGACTATACGGCCTCCCGCCGCCCAGATTATACCGGCGTCCGCGCGTTCCGGCGGATAAAAGTCGCGGTCGGTTATCATGTATTGCGTTTCGGTCGTCGCGAAGCCCGAAAAGCCCTCGAATACGGCGTCGACGTAATGTCCTACCGGGCAGGAGCGCTTCACCGTGGTATAGGTTTCGTTTTGCTTAAGGTTAAGATCTATCGGGCGCACGCGGCTCATAAGAGTGTCGTTCGACACGGACGCAACCGACAGAAGAGCCTGAAACAGTATAAGGGAGCAAATTCGGATTTTGCCTTTTTTGCTCGGCGTATATTGCACGGACACGATTCCGGCTTTTTCAAGAACGCTTATATGAAAGGTCGCGGAGGAAACGGACAGGAGGTTTGCCTTAGCGATTTGCGAGATCGGTAACGGCGACGCGTAAAGCTGGCGCAAAATTTCCAGACGTACCGGAGAGGAAAGCGCGTCCGTAAGGCTTAGGATCGCGCTTTCCTTTTGCTTGTCGTTTATTGCCATAATCATAACGTCAAAAGGGTTCATATTTGATAATTGTAATGCGAAAAACAGTCCTTGTCAATAGATTTTGAAACTTTCCGAAATAATTTTGCGGATTTGACAGCCGTACTGTATAAAAAGAAATCAAGTCACGATAAATCAAGTATGAGATACGCTAAAAAGCGCGGTATAATGAAAATATATAAGCGCGGGCGGTCGTTCGGGCGAGCCGCGCAAATTTTTTTACGAGGGGGCGTTATGAAAAGACTTTATTTGGTGGCGGCAGGCGTTTTGTTTGCCTTAGCTTTGGCGCTTGCGGCGTGCGGTAAAACGAATCCGCCGATCGAGCCGGATCCGCCGGAGGAAACGGATTATACTCCGGTTATAGGGAGTACGGCGTATACCTACGACAAGGCGGCGGCGGGGGACTTCGAGCTGCCTATCGACATTAAGGGCAAGTCGCTGTCTATTATAGAGATAGACGACGTATTATTGCCCGCAACGAATTATACGTTGCGCGAAAACCCCTCCGTGATAGCTTTCGCGGAGAATTGGGTATTGGCGTTGAACGGCGGCGCGTATAAGATTGCGGTGCTAACTACGGGCGGCTCGGTCGAATTTACGCTGACGGTCTCCAACACCGTGAGCACGGGCTTTGACGAGATAACGGAACGGACCGTCGAATTGGGCAAAAGCGCGGGCGCGACGTTCAGCGTGGACTTCGGCGGCACGAGCGTGAAAAAAATCGTGTCGGCGGGTTATGAGCTTGCGGCGGGCGTCGATTATACGGCGGGCGCTTCGAGCGTAACCGTAACCGATACATTCCTGCAAAAAACCTACGGCTTGAGGCTATTCACCTTGACCTTGACCAACAACGACACCTACGACTTTTCGGTAACCTCAAATCAACTCTTCTATACGGACTACGACGTAACGACCATTCATAATGCCCTCGAATCGACGACGGGGCAGAATCCGCTGTATCAATCTACCACGCAAATCGCTATAATAGACGCGCCGATGGGCAGCGGCTTTACGGGCAGGGTTTTAAGATTCGAGCCGCTGCCCGCGTATAACGAAATACGGACGCACGGCATATTTACTTTGCAGGACCGCGCCCGTTTGGGCTTTACGTGGTACGACGCGGGCTTTGTTACGGATAAAAGCTATTATATCTCATTCGATTACATGACCGTAGGGACTACGGCGGGCGAGGAATTTAGCTTCCACACGGTGAACAACAAAAGAACCGCGAATTTGAATTCGGGAAGGGCGGGCGTAAAGCAGCGCTTCGAGGCTGTGTGGAGCGGTGCGGACATAGACGGAATTATGTTGTGGGGCGTGTTTGCTCACGGCGGGTATGTGTTGGTGGACAACTTCGGCGTTATGGAAATAGAGCCGAACGGCGCGCCGACGGCGGTTGTCCTAGCGGACAGTATAAACGAGGAGGAGGCTTTGGAGATAGCCTTCACGGGCAGGGGGTATTCCCTTGTCGGCTCGTCCGTTCTTATAGACGGCAATCCGTTCGCGTTCACACTCGCGGCGGGCGTTATAACGGTCTCCGCGGCCGAGCTTGAAATATTGTCCCTCGAGCGGCATTATGTAACGATCCAAACTACGCTTTGCCGCATAGAGGGTGACTTTTTAAGGTACGCAAGGGATCGGGTCGCCGAATTGCGGGATACGTCCGCGGACTATGTACACGGGACGACGGACGAGATAAAGCTGTTCGGAACGTTCGACAACGACATAACGATACTCTCGCTTAAACAAAAAGTAAAAATCAATACGGACGGAGCGCAGAATTATTATGCGAGCGATACCGACTTTAATTTCGCGGCGGGAGCAAGCTATGTAACCCTGACGACGGGCTTAGGCGACGCGGGCTATTTGACGCTCAAAGCGGCGTTCCTTGACAGCTTCTACGAGACTACCGAGTTTACTGTCGCATACTCCAACGGCTTGGAGGAGACGGTTACTCTGACTACAAATTCGCTGTTCTATTCCGACTACGATGTAACCTCGATTAAGGCGGCGCAGGCATGGACGGTTCTGTCGTCGGGCTTTGATGGCGTCGCGAATATAGCGGAATACGAGGATGGGAATAAAGGGCTTGTCATTACCGAGGTTTCCGCCTCAAGCGCGGACAGGACTTGGTATACGATAAAATTCCACGAACACGTTTGGGGCTGGTATCAACTGAACGCAAAGCCCTCTAAATTATTCCGCATTACCTTTGATTATAAGCTGACGGGCTTAGCCGACGGCGATGTAAATGCGGTGTTCATAATAGGCGACGATTATACTGAAAATTTCTATGGCGGCGGCTCGGAGTTTACGCTTGACGCGTCGCCCGCCGATTGGGACGAGGTTATATTCCCGTTCTCGGCGGCGGGAACTCATATCGACACGGGTTGGTTTACGGTTAACAATCCGCGACTGTTTAAAATACGCCTGCCCGCGTTCGGAGCGGGGGACGGCAAGCAAATAGTATTCGATAACTTCCGCATAACCGAGGTGGACGCGCCGGTAGAGCGCACCGCGAACGATTATATTATAGGAAGCGGCGACTACGAATTTGCGTTAGACACCTTCGGCTTTGTAGGATTGAAGCTTTGGGGCACGGAAACGACCGTACCCGCGACCTTTGCGGGCGGCAAGGTTATCGTTCCGCAGACGGCTATGGCGGCACTGCTTCCGGGCGATCATATCGAGCTGGCGGTTGAAACCTCGCAGGGCGTATTCAGGCACGGCGTAACCGCGGTGACGGCAAAGGCGGATTTGAGCGAAACGGCGAAAACCTTTGCAAGGGGCGACGCGCAGGTTAAATTCGCGGGGGATATAGACTCGGGCGTTACGGTAACGGGCGTTACAAAGACGGGGACCAATTACTGGGACGACTCGCGGCTAACGCCGAAAAGCATCGCCTTGACGCATTTCGAGGTCGAGACCGACGGCTTAATCGTTAAACAGTCCTTACTCGATATTCTGTACGACGTAACGACGCTGTATATCTCGCTCTCCAACGGCGCGGTAAAGACGGTAACCTTGACAAGCAACGTTATGTTCTATACGAACTTTGACGAAACCTCTATTCACGAGGCGAGCGTGGGCAATATAAGGTCTTGTCAGGACACCGATATGAGACAAATAGTTTCGGGCTTGCCCGGGCTTGACGGCAACGCCTATATGTATACGCCTACCGACGCGGTTTTGGGACACTCGACAACCGGCAACGACAACCGCATTCAGACGTTCTCTAACAAAAAATACAATAATTGGTGGTGGGAGTTTGAGTTTGACGACGACGGGTATTACGAGATATTCTTTGATTATGCCGTTATCAAGCCTACGGGAAATCCCGTTTATTATTTCACCTATATCAATAGCTTGTCCGCATGGGTTGATACTCCCCTTACGGCGGGACAGGAGGGCGGTTCGTTCTCGATTACAGTTAAGGGAGACAGCCTGATAGTGTTCGGTATCGGTTGCGACTTCTCTACGCTGCAAAGCGACAGCTTTATGATAATAGACAACTACGGCTTTGCCAAGGTAGCCGCGCCGGCGGGATAACGCGTTGTGGAAAAATGAAAAAATACGGATAGGGGCAAAGAAATGAAAAAGAAATTGATTTTAATTTTAACGCTCATAACAGCGTGCGTCGCCGTTAGTCTCGGCTCGGCGACGCGCGCAGCCTCCTCCGCGAACGCGGCGGATTGGGGACGCCTTACCGCTGACCTTTCGGAGAGCGGCGCGGACTTCGCCTACTACTCGGAGGCGGGAGAGGCGGCGCCCTTCTTTATACGGGACGGCGCGTTATACGCCACGGGCAGGGCCGAGCAAAAGGCGATTTTGAAGGGGCATAATAGTTTAAGCGATTTCGAGGTCGAGGCTGATTTTTCGCCCCTCTATAAAAACGGGACGCTAGACGTAGGATTTTATGTGTTGGCGGCAAACCCCGTAAATGCGTTGGACGGCATAAGAGGCTACAATGTGAATTTGGAGCGCGGAACTAATGCAAGCCTTATGTTGATCAAGATACACCGCTTTAATCAAGGCTATCTAGGAGGCGTTGCGGAGGTTTCCGTGCGCGTCAAATCCGACAAGGTTCATTTGCGGGTAGCGGTGGCGAGCAAGGTTATAAACGTCTACGTCTACGGCGCGGATACGCCCGTTTTAACCCATACGGCGGCTTCCGGTTATTCGTCGGGGTCGGTGGGGATAAGGGTCTTTCGCGGCGCGGGCGCAAAAATAGAGAATTTTACGCTTGCGGCGGCGGGTATTGCCGTAGACAAGCTTCCTATTCGCGCCTTGATAGCGCGGGCGGAGACGTTGGACGGCAACGCATATACCGTAAGCAGCCTTGCCTTGGTTACGGCGGCGCTGGGGGACGCGGAAACGGCGGAGAGCGGGAACAGTCAAGCGGCGGTAGACGCGGCGATAAAAGCGCTTTCTAAGGCGTTGGACGGGCTTGTCAAAAAGTACTCGTTCGGGGAGTTAACGGGGCTGATAGCGCAAGGCGAGGTCTTTGCCGCGAGCGCTTATACGGTGAATTCCTACGGCTCCTTAAGCCTGGTCTTAACGCGGGCGCGGGCGTTGAATGCGGCTTCGGGCGAGGACGCTATTTCGGAAACGGCGGAAATTTTAGAGGGTTGTATAACTACTTTAATTCCCTATGCTTTTTAAGGATGAGCTTCCCGCGTCGCCCTTACGGGCTTATCGGAATGACCCGGATATGAGCGAAGCGAGCTATCCGAAATTGTGAATTGTTAAGAGGAGAAAGAAATGAATTTGAGGACGAAAAGAATTTTCAGACCGGTTGCATTGATACTTATCGCGGTTTTGTGTATAATGTCCCTATGGGGTTGCGGCGGCAAGCCCGACGGTAATAACGATGAAAAGGAGCCTGATCCGGTGGACATAACATTCAAGGAATACGAAAATTTTATAACGGACGGCGGCGCAAAGCTGCCCGTCAGCTTTATCTACGGCGGGACGTTTTACGACGGGTTTTCGGGCTTTACTCTCATAAAAGAGACCAAAGCGGAGGACGGCGCGAAGAAAAGCGTCATCTTGGAATTGGCGCATCCCGACGGAGTATTAAAGGCGACGGTCGAGGCGGCGTTCTATACGGGCTACGGCGCGTATGAGTGGACGGTTTGGTTCGAGAACGTCGGCGGCGTTAATTCGGGAATTTTAAGAAACGTATGCGCGGCGGATATTTCCTTCGAGGGGGGCAGTCCCCGTTTGAAGGGAATTCTGGGCGATCACGGCAATCAATATAAGCCCTACGATACGGACTTACAGAACGGCGCCGCGCGGTTTATCTCGGAGAGAGGCAGACCCACGCATGAGAATTTCAGCTATTTCAATTTGGAAACCGACAAGGGCGGCGCCATGATCGCCATAGGCTGGCCGGGAACGTGGTCGGCGGAATTTACGGCGGAGGACGGCGGCGCGAATTTTAAGGGCGCGGGGAACGTCGGCTTTTCCTCCTATCTGAAAGCGGGCGAAAAGGTCCGAACTCCGCTTATGGCGTTTGTCCGCTATTACGAGCGCGACGAGGACAAGGCGGCGAATCTGTGGCGCAGGTGGTATACGGAATGTAATTTACCGTTCGAGGACGCGACGCAGGAGAGCAGGCTCAGTCCGTTTAATACGGCGTATTTTGCGTCCGACACGGGACGTCCCAACAGCGACGGAAGTATTTCGGAGGGCTACGACACATGGGCACGCACCGCGAATAAATTAAAAGCCGAAAATATAGATTATAATTATTGGTGGATCGATGCGGGCTGGTATGTGGACAGCAACGGACGCTCCTTGGTTACCGATTGGACCACTACCGGCACATGGGAGCTTGATAAAACCAAATGGCCGAGCGATACCCTGCGGCAAGCTACGGATACGTTGAAAGAGGACGGAATAAAGACTCTAATGTGGTTCGAGCCGGAACGTATTCGGGTGTCTGATCTAAAGCTCCTTACCGATATTTACGGCTACCAACCCGAATGGCTTTTGCCGTCGGGCGAATCCGGACAATTTCTTACGGGCTACAACAATCCCGACTGTGTGGAGTGGACCTTTCAGCGCATAACAAAGGTTATGGCGGAAAACGGCATCGACATGTACCGCGAGGACTTTAATCTCGACCCTTACAAGGGGTGGCTTGCGGGCGACGGCTTGGAGGGCGACAACCGAAACGGCATAACCGAAAATCTACACGTTCAGGGACATTTGAGGCTTTGGGATAAAATCATAGCGTTCTGCGCCGAGAACGGCAAGTCCACGTTTATAGACAGCTGCGCCTCGGGAGGCGGGCGCAACGATTTGGAAAGTATGCGCCGCGCCGTTCCGGTTCTTAGAAGCGACAGCGACAGAACTACGATTTCGTTAAGGCTTTCCATGACGACGGCGCTTGTAAAGTGGCTGCCTTTTACGGGCATGATGGCTGGCGAAAGGTCGTGGGAGCTTGATATTAACGCGCTTTTCGACACATACAGTATGCGCGGCTCATATCTGCCTACACTGGCGATAAATTCCGAATTCAACAACGCCGCGGTTCCGTATAGCGTTCTTCGGAACAGCCTTTCCGAATGGAAACAGGTTTCGCCGTATTTGCTGAAAGATTTCTATACCCTGACGCCTTGGCAAAACGGCGTCGACACCTCGCATTGGACGGCGTACATGTACTTTGACGCGGCGCAAGAGAAAGGCGTATTACAGGCGTTCCGTCCGCTCAATGCGACGGAGCTCAGCTACAAGGTCAAGTTCAAGGGCGTGAACGAGGACAAATTCTATAAGCTGACCGACCCCGACGGCTTGAACGGCGTAAACGTCGTTTCGGGCGCGAAATTGCTTGCGGGCTTGGACTTATTCCTGGCGACCCCGCGTTCGTCGTCGGTGCTTTTCATTGAAAGCGTCAACGCTTAAATCAAATAAAAAAAATGAAAAATGGAGGACGGAATTCAATTCATAATGCACAATTGAGGATACCGTCTTAGAGGTCGTTGAGAGCGGGCTGCCGCACACGGGCGCGAACGCCAACGAACAGGCTTCCCGATTAACCGCTAGCGCCGCCGTCGATATATACGCGTCAAGCGCAGCGCGGCAATCCGGTTTTAACCAGCCCTATCCGTCCTTAGCGAGGCGCGCTAGCGACGTGGCAATCCAGGTTTTAACTTGTCCTCTTTCCTTATTTTGCATCACCGTATACAGCAGGCGGTTTCTAGATTGCCACGCTTCGCTCGCAATGACAACCGCAGATTGTCTACCCGCGCCATATACATTTCACTCTATCCATGTCAATGCTATCGCTTAGTCGAAACATCTTTTCGCCGCCTACCAATCATTCTCTTGCCCTCTTTACATGCGGGCGACCACACAGGGTCGCCCCTACCAAGGACAACCGCTGTTCGTTCACCCGTACCCATACACAATCAAAGCCCTAATCCGTCCTCAGCGAGGCGCGCTAGCGCGCCGTGACAATCCGGTTCTAACTTGCCCGCTTGCCCCTCTCTGTCATTCAGAGGCGCGTTAGCGCCGTAGGAATCCAGACCATCTTCGCCGCTTTCACCGCCCCATACAATTCTCTTGCCCCCTTTCCCCATTTTGCTTACTTTTTCCAAAAGTAAGCCGCCCGAGGGGTTCGGGGAGGCCTCGAAACCTCCCCGATGCGCTTTTTTTTGTTCTTTTTTGCCGCACCTGCAAAAAAGAACTCCTTCAATGTACACACGGAGTAACGCCCCTAAACATAACAAAAACGTTCGTTCGTTAACCACCGTACCCGCATTATATCATACCCGAACATGCGTTTGCAAGCGTTTTTGACAGAAATCGTAAAATATTTTTTGCCAAATTTTACCAGTTTTAATTGCGGCGTTTGCTTCTTATAACAACAGCGCTTCTCCGCTTGACATGCGCGGCGGAAAGGAATATAATTTTAGGTAATCGGCGGCGGGGCGGTATTATCCGCGGCAACGCTGTCCGCATTGCGTAAGAAATTAAATCCGGAGGGAATTATGGCAAAAATATATTATCAGAGCGACTGCAAGCCGGCGACGCTCAAGAACAAAACGGTAGCGGTTATCGGGTACGGCAGTCAGGGTCACGCCCACGCGCTCAATTTGCACGAGAGCGGCGTTAAGGTAATCGTAGGTCTGTACGAGGGCAGCAAGTCTTGGGCGACCGCCGAGCAGGCGGGGCTTAAGGTCATGACGGCGGCTAACGCGGCAAAGGCCGCCGACGTTATCATGATACTTATCAACGACGAAAAACAGGCGAAGCTGTACAGAGAGAGCATTCTCCCTAACCTCGCGGAGGGCAAGGCGCTCGCCTTTGCTCACGGCTTCAATATCCACTTCAATCAGATTGCGCCGCCCGAAAACGTGGACGTATTCATGATCGCCCCAAAAGGTCCCGGGCACACCGTGAGGAGCGAATATGTCGCGGGCAAGGGCGTTCCCTGTCTGGTGGCTATTCACCAAAACTACACCGGCAAGGCGCTCGATATCGCGCTTGCGTACGCTAACGGCATAGGCGGCGCGCGCGCCGGAGTGCTAGAAACGACCTTCCGCGCCGAGACCGAAACCGATTTGTTCGGCGAGCAGGCGGTGCTTTGCGGAGGCGTTACCGCGCTCATGAAAGCGGGCTTCGAGACGCTCGTCGAGGCGGGCTACGAGCCGGAGAACGCGTACTTTGAATGCATTCACGAAATGAAGCTTATCGTCGACCTTATTTACCAGGGCGGCTTTAAGTACATGAGATATTCCGTATCCGACACCGCCGAATACGGCGATTACGAGACGGGCAAGCGCATTATCACCGACGAAACCAAAAAGGAAATGAAAAAGATTCTTTCTGAAATTCAGGACGGCACGTTCGCCTCCAAATGGATAGCCGAGAACAACAACGGCCGCGCCCACTACTCCGCGATCAAGCGTATAGAAGCCGAGCACCAGTTAGAAACCGTCGGCGCCGAGCTTAGAAAAATGTATTCGTGGGGCAAGAAATAGGACAAGTAAAATTGTCCTAGCAAGCGGCTAAGAGATTCTTCGGCTACGCTCAGAATGACGGGGATATTGTTTATTTATATGGTGTTCCGGTGAATATAGTATTATGAGTGAATTGAAATTAAACCTTGCCGACGAACGACCGTTTTACGGAGAGCTTTGCGAGCGGTTTGACAAAACCGAAAAGGACGGTGCCCGGCTCGATTTGCGGTATCCGTATAAGATTTTCGCCGTCGACGCGCAAGGAGAGATGCGCCTGACGTTTATCGCGTTTTTGTTGGGCTTTTCGGCGTTGCTTGCCGGGCTGGCGGGCTTTATACAGTTTTTTGCGGAGAGCGAGGGCAGGCTTGTGCTGACCGTGGTTCTGCTGTTTTTTAGCTCGGTGCCCGTATTTTTCGCCGTTATATCGCTTCTTGCGTACAAGCGCGGCAAGGCGCTTGCCGAGCAAAGACGTCAAGCAATCGAAAACGGGCTTATTTATTACGCCTATATCACGAAATGTGACGTCGACCGCTTCGTCGCGCCGAAAGCAAAAAACGATTTATATAAGGCTAAATTCACGGTGGCGTATCTTTCTAAGGATAAACGGTACATAACGCACGACGTTATAGACCGCAAATACAAAACCGACCCCGGGCTTTATGAGGGGCAAAGGTTGGGGCTTTGTCTGTATCGGGACCACGCGCCCGTTTTCTTATCGGAGTGCGCGGTGTGGGGCGGAGAATTTATCGCGCCCCGCAAATCCGGCGACGAGGCAAAGAAGGACAGCGCCGAGTACAGAGAAATTGCCGCCAAGCTGAACGCGCACCGCGTAAGCAATGATTTTTTTAAGCTCGACACGGCGGAGAAATACGATATTTTCGGTGTTCCGCACGGTAAATGGGGCGCGTTGTTTATGCTTATTTTTGTAATTCCGCTTCTCGGCATAGGCGTAACGCTGACGGTCGGTTTGTTCCCCGTCGGGCAAAGAATTTTGCCGGTCGGCTTATTTTTCATAGCGTTCGGCGCGTTTTTATCGGGTCTTATGGCGTACATGCTTATATCGACGGGCAGAAAAATGCGCGGGGGCAGGGAGCTTGCCTCGGGCGGCATCGTTACTTACGCGTATATCGGCGGCTATGACCAAAGATATTACACAAACACGGACAGCGAGGGCAATACGAGCCGCCGCGTGAGCTATCACGTTAATTATTCCTACGGTACGCGCGAGGGCGAAATTATCGACCGCACGCATATCGGCGATTATTCGCAAGGCGGCGGCGCGGATAAATTCCTTGCCGACTACAAAGAGGGAGACAGGATAACGGTAATTTTTAACGAAACGGCGGCGTACTTCCTGACGAAATATTCTTTGATTCAGGAGGGCGGTAGGTGAAGAAAGAGAAAAAGAACCTTTCGGAGTACATTGCGGTTATTCCCGCCGAGAAGCGCAGCCGCAAGAACATATACGAAGAAATGGTAGAAAACAGCTACTATAAGGCTAAACGGGACGGCATACGCCTGGATTTGAGCAAGCCGTACAAGATTCTGGAGCTGAAAAAGCCCGCGGGCACGGTGCTGCCGGTAATTATCGCCCTGTCGTCGGCATCGTTTACCTTTGTAGCGGTCGCGCTTATATTGATTGCCTCGGGGATTAGCGGCGGATTGATCGGGCTTTGCATTTCTCTGATTTTTTTCGGCTTTTTTATAAGCATACCCGTTTTTGTGTTGATAAAGGAATATATCCGCGGCAAAAAGACGACGGTACAAACGCGCGATACGCTTGCAGAGAGCATACTCAGCCACGCTTATGTGACGGCTTGCGACGTCGATCGTTTTATAACCAACCCAAAAAAAGGCAAGAGCTTTTTTAAGGCGAGCCTTTCTATCGCATACCGACCTAACGGCGCGCATGCGTTGTACCGCGAGGTAAAGGCGCTGCGGTTCAAAACCGACCCCGGGCTTTATGCGGGGCAATGCCTGGGCGTCTGTTTTTTTGCCGGCGAGCAGCCGATATTCCTTTCTGAATGCACGGCTACGGACGGCGCGGCTATCGCGCCCCAAAAAACCTTCGAGGAGGCGCGGGCGGCTAGCGGCGAGCAAACCAAAATCGACGCCGCGTTGATAGAGCAGCACAAGAAAAAAGAATTTTACCGTTTGGACACGGGCGCGAAATACGCGATACTTGACAAGCCCGCATCCCGACGCGGCGCAATACTCGGAATTATTCCCGCGGGAGCCGCGATTACCGTCGGGCTGGGACTGCTCCTCGCGGACATTACCGGCACGATTAATCAAAACGGCTTGATTTATCTCGGCTTGTTCTTTATACTCGGGGGCGGCTTGCTGCTGGCCGCGATGTTGGCGACGCTGCTCAAAGCGAAATTTTTGACCGCGAGGCTTACAGCGCTCGCGCATAACGGAATAGTCGCTTACGCGTATATCAGCGGCTATGAAAGACAGCATGTCGGGCACGGATCGGAAAACGACTCTGCACGCACCGTAAGGTATTACATTAATTACAGCTACATCGTTCCCGACTCGACCATTGTCGACCGCACCTACGTCGGCGTTTACGAGGAAAAGGGCGCGGAGGACAGATTTCTGTCCGCCCGCAACGAGGGGAGTAAGATAGCGGTAATTTTCAACGAAGAAAGGTCGTGGATTTTGACCGAATACACGCTGATTCCGCTGTACGGCGGGGGAGAAGCGGAGGCGTCTGCATAATGAATCCGATAATAGACCATATCGATATAACGGTGGGGGATTTGAAAGAAGCCGTGCGTTTTTATGATTTGCTGATGCCCTTGCTCGGCTTCGACCTTGCCAAAAAAAGAGAAACGTACGAGGCGGACGACGACTACCGGCAAATCGAATATCCGCACGGTAATTTTATTTTCAGCATAGTGCAGGCGGCGCCCGGAGCTCGCGGGCAGGCGGTGAATTTTGAAGCGCCCGGCGCGTTGCACCATCTGGCTTTCAGAGCGGAGAATAACGAGGCGGTGGACGGGTTTTACCGCAAATTGCTCGGCACAGGGGCGAGCGGCGTCGTGCCGCCCGCTTTTTACAAGCAATACGCGCCCGATTACTACGCGGTTTTCTTTTGTGACCCGTTCGGGATCAGGTATGAGGTAGTATATTACGGGGTTTGGAACAGGTAAACGCGGAAAGGGCGGGGAAAAGTGTGTAAAAGAGGGCAGGCAGAATGATTGGTAAGCGGCGAAGAGGGTCCGGACTGCCACGTCGCTGACGCGCCTCGCTAAGGACAACGGCGGCTTATAACCGTAGACAATACAAACACCCGTACACAATGTAAATAAACAAAAACAATGTCATTCTGAGCAACGTCGAAGAATCTCTTCGCCGCTTTCAACGCTCCACATACAATTCTTGTCCTCTATCGTCCTTAGCGAGGAGCTGAAAGCGACGCGGTAATTCGGTTTTACCTGTCCTTTTTCTCCCTTTCCCCTTTGCCCCCGCCCCCTTTTTTTACAAAAAAAGCGGATAGCTTTTGCAAAAAACACCTTTAATCACTTGACACCGGGCGGGGGTATGCTATACTATAATAGTATTTTTGTATACAATCATACAACTATAGTTTTACGGAGGATAAAAGCATGAAAAAGAAGCTGGCGGTGTTCCTGTTCGTTTTTGCGGCGGCGTTGTTGGTCGTTGCGGCGTGCAAAAAAGACGTTGCGGTGACGAGCGTGGAAATCGGCTCGGGCGAAGGCTCGGCTTGGGTAAAGACCGAGGTTTTTGAAAAAACCGTGGGCGACGGCGCTTTTATTATAAGCGCGCGCGTGCTGCCCGATAACGCGACGAACAAAAAAGTAACGTGGGCGATAATCGGCGATAACGCGGACGGCTGCGCGATCGACGCGGACGGCAGGTTTACGCTCGGCGCGGGCGCGGGCTCCGTCACCGTCAAGGCGACCGCGGCGGCGAACGGCTTGTCGGTCACGGCGGTCGTCAATATCTCCGCGCAAGCGCAGCCCGGGCAAAGCGCGCTCGACCGTATAGAGATAACGACGCAGCCTGCAAAAACGGCGTACATAGCGGGTCAGACGTTCAGCGCGGACGGCTTGTCGGTTACGGCGGTTTATGCCGACGGCACGTCGAAAGCGGTTGCGGCATACTCCGTAAGCAAAACGGCTTCGCTGGCTGTGACCGACACAAAAATAACGATTTCTTATACGGAAAACAATATAACCAAAACGGCGGACGTTGCGATAACCGTTACAGCCAAAACGCT
>JAITNT010000267.1 GCA_031290295.1 Clostridiales bacterium | reverse complement strand
ACAAGGCGGCCCGGGGCAAGCTCGCGTTATGGGCGTATCAATTGCGGTTCGAGCACCCCGTAACAAAGATGACGATGACCTTCCGCGCAATCCCGCCCACGGACGAAATCCCGTGGAAGCATTTCAAAACCCTAGAGGCGAGCTTTAATATTTATTAGACCAATCCTATAACCTCAATCCGCGCGTATAAAGGCTATAGTTGTTTACCCGTACAGAATACCATTAAAACCCTATCCGTCAATCAGCCCTCTATCCGTCATTGCGAACGAGGCGTAGCCGAAGTGTGGCAATCCAGACCCTCTTTGCCGCTTGCTAATAAACAAACCAGCCCATGTCAATGCTATCGCGCAGTTGAAACAAACTCTATCGCCGCTTGCCAATCATTCACTTGCCCCATTCCCCCCACTTAAGCCTTTTCTTCACTTTGCGTAATATAAATTTCTTTCACCTCTTGACAAATCGGCATTATTATATAATAATGTACTTATGTTATTGTTCAGCGTAATAACCGAAACCGAAAGAGAGCGTCTCGGAACGCTTATCGTCGCCGTCGCGAACGGCGACGGGGATTCGCTTGCGCAGATTTATGAGGCGGCGGGCGGCAGATTATTATCCGTGGCTATGGGGTACACGCGCAATTTGTTTCTTGCGGAGGACGTTTTGCAGGACAGCTTCATCAGTATAGCGCGGCACTGTCACCAATTCAAAAAAGGCACCAACGGTTACGCGTGGCTTTGCACCGTCGTGCGCAATACCGCGCTTAACGCGCTGAAATACGAGGGGCGCAGGCAGGGCGCGGATATCGACAGCTTTTTTGCGCTTTCGGACGGCGTGGACAGGTTCGGGACTTTTGAAAATTCCCACCTTGTAGAAAAAGCCATGCGCGCTTTGGACAAGGAGGAGAGGACGGCGATTTGGCTTAAATACTTTAACGAAATGACCGTGCGCGAAGTAGCCGCGGAGCTTAACAAGAGCAAATCTACCGTCCATGAGCTTATTATCCGCGCGGAGAATAAAATGCGCGCGGTTATGTCGGAAAATAATGTTTAACAGCCGGACAAAAATGCGGTTCGGGTTGTTATGGTAGTGTGGATATGAAGGACGAAAGAATTGACGAATTATTAACCGACTATGTCGAGCGCATAAAGCCGCCGACCGCATGGGCTGTGTCAAGGGCTATGCGGGAGGTCGCCGAAGCGCCTGCGCGCCTTGCCGCGCAAGAACGGCGGCGACGGAGAGCCGGACGGATTTTTGCGCTCGCGGCGTCGTCCGCGGCCGCGGTTACGGCGTTTATTTTTATGCTGTCCTTTGTGCTGAATAATATTATTGCGCCGTCGGACGACAGCGACGCGCCTTCGCAAAGCTATTACAGGCTGAGCGCGCTGAATACGGTATCCGCGGATTACGCCGCGGCGGCCGCCGCGGCAAACGGCAAGCTGCCCGTGCTCGGAAGCGCCGCCTTAGACGATGAAAATGTACGGACGTTGTATACCGTTTATTCGCGCCCGGGCGCGGCCGGAGCCGCCGTTGTGTCCGTCCGGTACAGGCTGATTACGGAGGCGGGCACGGACGAGCTTGTCATATACGCCGATTTAGAGGGCGGGCTGGAGGATTATCTAAGCCTGAAAAACGAGCCGGAGTTTTTTTCCGGCGCGTTCGGGTATGAGAGATATCTGGACGGAGAGTACTACACGTCGTTATACCTTGCGCATGACGGCGTGTCCTGCTACATGCTGGTCATGTCGGCCGCAAGCGGGAGAGGGGTAGAATATTTGGAGGCTTTATTAGTGTGAAAGCCCGTACATCGCCGTATACGGCAGAAAGCGGCGCGTCCGGTCTTTCACACGTTATTTGTTCCGCCGGAGTGCGGCGATAAGGAGGTTATCATGAAGAAAAACGCGTTTGTCAAAAAAATCGCGGCGGTATTTATCGCGGCGGCGCTTTTACTTACCGCGGCGGCTTGCAGCTCGGCCGGCGGCGGTTTGTCGGCCGATCCGGGCGATTATATGTCTATGCCGGGGAGCGCGGACGAATTCCGCACCGTAGAGGAGCGGGGCTTTACGTCGGCGGCGGACGAGCCCGATTCCTATTTTTCACTTGACGCAAACGCCGCCGCGTACTCTATTCTGCGCCGCGCGATTAACGAACGCCGACAGCTTAGTCCCGATCAAATACGCACTGAGGAGCTTGTCAACTATTTCACCTACGACTACCCTGCGCCCGCCGCCTATGAGGTTATGACGTTAAGCGGCGCGTTAATGCCTACGCCTTGGAACTCGGAGACGCATTTGATGACTATCGGGCTAAAAACCGAGGCGGTAGAAATGAGCGCTGCGCCCAATAATCTCGTGCTGTTGGTGGACATTTCCGGCTCGATGGCTTCGTCCGACAGGCTGGGCTTATTGAAAGAAGCGTTCGTTCTTTTGACGCGGCAAATGACCGCGTCCGACAGGCTTACGCTCGTCACCTACGCGTCAGGCGTCAAGGTGCTTGCAGACGGCGCGAACGGCTCGCAAAGGGCGGCGCTTGACGACGCGCTCGATTCGTTGGCGGCGGGCGGCTCTACCGCGGGCGCGCGGGGAATTCAAACGGCTTACGAGTACGCGGCAAAGCATTTTATCGCCGGCGGCAACAACCGCGTAATTCTTGCTACCGACGGCGATTTTAACGTCGGGATATCGAGTCAGGACGGGCTCAAAGCCTTCATAAGCGGCAAGCGCGATACGGGGATATATCTCAGCGTATTAGGCGTAGGGTACGGCAATCTCAAGGACAACAAAATGGAAACGCTCGCCGCGAGCGGCAACGGTAATTATTATTATCTCGACAGCGTCTCGGAAGCGAAAAAGGTGCTTGTCGAGGAAGCGGGCGGCACGCTAAGAACCGTAGCCAAGGACGCCAAAGCCATGGTCAGCTTTATACCGGACGCGGTTAAGGAATACCGTCTGATAGGATACGACAACAAGCGGCTCGGGCAGGAGGAGTGGGACGACGAGGCCGCCGACGCGGGCGAGCTGGGCGCGGGCAAAACGGTGACGGCGGTATACGAGGTGCGTTTGCACGGCGGCGTAACGTCCGGCGGCGTTGCGGACGTGTCGATACGGTACAAAGACCCCGGGACGGACGCGCCCGCCGAAAAAAGCCTGAGCCTTACGGCCGCGGATATTTCCAAGCCGACGGGCGACCGTAAATTTATTTCGGCGGTGGTGGAGGCGGCGTTGATTTTCCGCAATTCCGAATATAAAGCGGACGCAAGCCTGGATAATGCGATAGCCCGGCTCGAAGCGATACCGAATTTGTCGGAGGACGCGTACAAAGCGGAGTTTTTGGAGCTGCTGCGTATTTACAAAGGGTATAATTAGGCGGCGAAAAAGCGTATGTCGGATAAGGAAATATTAACCGCGGATATAACCGCGCTTTCCTCGGAGGGCGCGGGCATAGGGCGGTCGGACGGAATTGCGGTTTTTGTGCCGGGCGCCTTGCCCGGCGAAAAAGCGACGGTCGAGGTCGCCGCGCGGAGGAAGAATTATATTACCGCGCGCTTGCTGTCGCGCGGCGCAAAATCCCCCGACCGCGTCGACCCCGTGTGCCCGCATTACGCGGCTTGCGGCGGCTGCGGTATTATGCACATGAGCTATGCCGCGCAGCTTAGATTCAAGAGGGACAAGGTCGCCGCCGCAGTTTTGAGAATAGGCGGCTCGGATATCGGGGTTGACGACGCCGTTCCGTCGCCGGATATATTGCGTTACCGCAACAAAATTTGTCTGCAGGTCCGCGCGGAGGCGGACGGCGCGGTAAAAATCGGCTTTTTCCGGGAGGGAACGCACGTTGTCGCCGATATCGACGACTGTCCGTTGTTCTGCGGCGGCGCGGCGCGGGTCATTGAAATCTTCCGCCGCTTCTTGAAAAGCGGCGGCATAACGGCGTACCGCGAGGACGGCGGTACGGGGTTGCTGAAGCACATAATTATCAGACGGCTTGACGGCGTAACGATCGTTACGGCGGTCGTTACGGACGCCGGGGAAGCGGCTTACGGCGAAATAGGCGAGGCGTTGCGAAAGGAGCAGGGCGGCGGTATCGTTTTTTATGTCAACGTCAACCCCGCCGGCGGCAAAATCCTCGGCGCCGTTACGCGCGCGGTAACGGTCGGCGCGGATTCCGTGCGAACCGTTTGCGGCCTCAAGGTGTCGGTAAGCCCCGAGAGCTTTTTTCAGGTTAACGACGGAGTGTCCGCAAGGATTTACGGCGATATTTTGCTTGCGGCGGCGGATATTGGACCGCGCGCCGTAATCGACGCGTACTGCGGAGCGGGACTGCTTACCGCTATGCTCGCCTCCGCCGTAAGGAAGCCGACGCACGGCGTGGAAATCGTCCGCGAAGCCGCAGCCGACGCCCGCGCGCTTGTAAAACGGAACAATAT
>JAITNT010000140.1 GCA_031290295.1 Clostridiales bacterium | reverse complement strand
AGATTGCCGCCGAAAGCGGGGCGCGTCATCAGCAGTCCGCCGTCCTCGCCTATTTCGAGCTTGGTACAATCCGCCGTAAGCCCGGTGCCGAGCTTCGCGGAAAGCCGCGGCGCGAGGTCTCTGCCCACGCTTGTAGCGCCGAAAAGCACGATGTCGGGGTCGGCGGCTTTGACGGCTTTGTACACAGCCTTAGAAAAGCACTCGGTGTTATACCGCGAAAAAACCCCGCCGTCCGCCGCGTATACCGTATCTGCGCCGTAACCCGCGAGCTGTTCCGCCTGTTTGTTTATACCATAGCCGCACAGCGCCGCCGAAACGTGCCCGTCAACTCCGGCAAGCTCGCGCGCGATGCCGAGAAGCTCTAAGCTTACGGAGGCGGTTTTGCCGTGATATTGCTCGGCGACGATCAAAATGTTATTCATGGACTATACTCCTTATTAAATATAAAGCTTGCTCTTGAGTTGTTCGGCTATAAGCGCGGCCGCCTCTTTTGGGGCAAGCTCATACTTTTGTCCGCCGCCCGCGGCGAGCTTGGTAAAGGTTGACTTAACTCTCGTAGGCGAGCCTTTGAGCCCTATTTCCTCAAGCTTAACGTCCAGATCCGCAAAGGCGACGTTCTCAACCTGCATACCGTCCTGCGCCACTATACCGGCGACGCGCATATAGCGCGGCTTGTTAGCGCCCGACAGCACCGTAAAAAGCG
Organism: Clostridiales bacterium; assembly: GCA_031290295.1. GTDB lineage: Bacteria > Bacillota > Clostridia > Christensenellales > DUVY01 > JAITNT01. The sequence goes on along the minus strand of JAITNT010000140.1, from coordinate 5,717 downwards.
CGGGACCGACGACCGCGATCGTTTGGGTGTATTCCTCATACCAACGCGTTACGGTAAATTCCCCGTTCGCTTTGTTATAGTCGATTTTTTGAACGTACGTGACCTGCGGAATATTCAGATGCTCGGCAATTTGCGGCCCCACCTGCGCGGTATCGCCGTCAATCGCCTGCCGCCCGCAAATAATTAGATCGTAGCCCAGCTTAGATATAGCGGCGGCGAGAATTTTGGAGGTGGCAAGCGTATCCGAGCCTGCAAAGGCGCGGTCGCTGATAAGCACCGCGCAGTCCGCGCCCATAGCGAGCGCCTCCCTGAGCGCCTTATCCGCCTGCGCGGGTCCCATGCATACCGCGGTAACGCGCGCGCCGTACTTATCCTTAAGTACGAGCGCTTCTTCGAGCGCCGCCTTATCGTCGGGGTTAATTATGGACGGCACTCCGTCGCGCTTCAGCGTATTAGTAACGGGGTCTATTTTTATTTCCGAGGTGTTCGGAACCTGCTTGACGGTAACGATAATATTCATTTTTTACTAATCTCCTATTTCCTGAAAATGGCAGAGGAAATAACCATTCTCTGCACCTCGCTCGTGCCCTCGTATATCTCGGTGATTTTGGCGTCGCGCATCATGCGCTCGACGGCGTACTCGCGCATATACCCGTAACCGCCGTGCAGCTGAACGCATTTTGTGGTCACGTTCATAGCCGTCTCCGCGGCAAAAAGCTTAGCCCGCGCGGCATCTACGGCTACCGTCGGCGCATGGGCGTCCTTAGCCGCCGCCGACTGATAAACCAACAACCTCGCCGCCGTAATCTGCGTATCCAAATCCGCAATTACAAACTGCGTGTTCTGAAAAGCCGATATAGGCTTGCCGAACTGCTTACGCTCCTTGACATACTTCACGGTGGCGGCGAACGCGCCCTCGGCGATACCGAGAGCCTGCGCGGCAATACCTATTCTGCCGCCGTCGAGCGTTTTAAGCGCGATTTTTAAGCCCTCGCCCGGCTTACCGAGCAAATTCTCCGCCGGAACCGCACAGTCCTTGAATAATAACTCGCACGTAGCCGAGCCGCGTATGCCCATTTTAAGCTCTTTTTTCCCGATAGAAAACCCGGGAAAGCCCTTTTCTACAATGAACGCGGAGCAATCCTTGCCCCCCTTGGGGTTAACGCCGGTAACGGCGATTACGACATAAACGTCCGCCTTGCCCGCGTTCGTAATAAAAATCTTGCTGCCGTTAAGTATGTATTTGCCGTCCGAGAGAACCGCGGTCGTCTGCTGTCCTCCGGCGTCCGTTCCCGCTCCCGGCTCGGTCAGACCGAACGCGCCGAGCCATGCGCCGCTTGCAAGCTTTGGGAGATATCGCTTCTTCTGCGCGTCGTTGCCGTATTCGAGAATAGGCGCCGCGCAAAGCGAGGTGTGCGCCGAAAGAATAACGCCCGTAGTCGCGCACGCGGAGGAAAGCGTCTCAACCGCCTTTATGTACATGCGGTAGTCGCCGCCCGCGCCGCCCAACTCCGTGGGAACGATTATTCCGAACAGCCCCGCCGCCGCCATTTTTTTGACGGTACTCGCCGGGAACTGCTCCTTTTCGTCGGTTTCCTGCGCCAGAGGCGCAACCTCTTTTTCGGTGAACTCGGTAATCATTTGGTCAAAAAGCTCGTATTTCATATTCTCTCCCTTTCGCTATTCCGCAAGCTTAACCACGGCGGTACCCTTGAGCACCTGCTTGCCGCTGCGGTTAGTGCAGGTCGTAGAAAGCTTGGCGATTTTTTTGTCGGGCCGCAATTCAAAAACCTCGACCTCCGCGGTAATTTCGTCGCCCAAAAAGACGGGCGCCATAAAGCTCGAATCCTGACCGAGGTAAATCGTTCCTTGTCCCGGCAGCCGGTTGCCTAAGACCGCCGAAATAAGACCGGTAACCAAAATCCCGTGCACTACGCGCTTGCCGAAAATAGACGCCGCCGCCGCATCGTCGTCGATGTGAATGGGATTAACGTCGCCGCTTATGCGGGCAAACGCCTTTACGTCCTCGTCGGTGAAGCTTTTGGTAAACGATGCCTTCATGCCCTCTTTTAGATCGGAAAATTTCATACCTCTTTTCTCCTCGAAATTAAATTGTTTGATTTTTTTGACAAACTATTCTTGTGTAATTATGTTTTTTCGCGTATAATGTTTACACGAAAAAAAGTATTATTTCATGTCTTGCATTTTTTTCGCGCAGGGTGTATAATATAAAACATGAATCATGTTCATATTCTACAACACTTTTTCCGTTATGTCAAGGCGGATTAAGAAAATAATTATAAAATTTAGGAGTTATTTTTTATGGAATATATTTTTTTGAACAACTTGGACGAGATCAAGGGCATAAATGCGCCTAAATCTCCGCTCGGCTTCAGCAAAATGGTCAAGCTGTGCGAGTCCGCGGAAATGCTGTTCGACAAAAAAGGGTTCTTTCAAACGTCGATCGCCGATATCTGCAGAGCCGCGCACACGGCGGTGGGCACCTTCTATATATATTTTCAGGACAAAACGGCTATTTACAATTATTTGGTGCGTAATTATTACGTCGTTATCAAGCGCCACCTTAACGAGAATATCGCGGGTCTTAAAACCCGTCTGGAAATAGAGTGCGCGGGCTTACGCGCCTTTATCCGTTTCGGGCACACTCACCCGCAGTGCTACAAAATTATTTGGGGCTCGTCATACATCTCTCCCGATCTATTCGAGAATTATTATACCGACTTCGCCAAAAGCTACGTCCGGGCTCTTGATAAAACGCCCGAGCAAATAATAGACGTGGACTACTCGACCGCCGCGTTTTTTTTAATGGGCATAGCAAACTTCATCTGCCTGAAAACCATATTCAACAAAAGCCCCCTCCCGGAATCTAAGCTGGACGAAATAATCGCCGACACGCGCAAAATCCTGACCGAAGGGCTGTTTAAGCGTAAGGAAAAGTAGGGGCGGCGGCTTCTCGGCGCGAAGTCTATAGCTTTACTCTTGCGCTATCCCCTTGGCAAACTCGGCGGCGGCGGTCAAATCGGCGGCGTTCGGTCTGCCCTTGTGCATCATAAGGAATCTGCCGCGGCATTGAAAATCCGTCGAGGCTACGGCGACGTCGTTTTTTCCGACTATTTTTTTCACCGCCTCGAGCAGCGTTTTTCCGCTTGCGGCGGTGCTGAAAACGGCTATCCTCTTAACCGCGCCGCCGTCGAGCTTCTCCAAAAAGCTCGCTAACGCCTTGTCCGGCTTGCCCGCATAAAGCGCGCCGCCTACAAACAGCAAATCCGCCGCGCCGTCAAATTCCGCTTCCACCGTTTCCGCGGTTACGCCGACCGCATCCGCGATAGCGACCGCAATTTTTTTGGTGTTTCCGGAACGCGATTGAAACCTTACCCGTATATTCATTACCCTTGCTTCCCCTTATATATTAATTTTTTGAAACCGTTCCGATAACCGGCAAATACCGCGCAGGCTTGCTCCGGGGGTATTATACCTTTTATTCGGCTAATAGCGCCTCGATATCCGCTTCGATATCCTGCGGTTTAACCCTTGATTCAAATCTGTTTGTAACCGTTCCGACCTTATTAACCAGAAATTTGGTGAAATTCCACTTAATTTTGGCGCCCTCTCCCCGCTCTTTTTTGAGAAAGGTATACAGCGGAGCCTCGTTCTTGCCGTTGACCTCGATTTTGTCAAACTGTCCGAACCTTATATGATACTTCAGCTCGCAAAACTCATGAATTTCCTTGTTGCTGCCCGGCGCTTGCCGCAAAAACTGATTGCACGGAAAGTCCAAAATTTCCAAGCCCTTATCGCGGTACTTATCGTACAGCTCCTGCAGCCCCTTATACTGCGGCGTAAACCCGCACCGCGTCGCGGTATTGACGACCAAAAGCGCCTTGCCGCGATAATCCGCCAACGCAACCGCCTTCCCCTCCCAATCCAAAACCGTGAAATCGTATATGCCCATAAAAATCCGCCTTGACAACATATTTATATGATTTTAATTTAACACAATACCTATGATTAGTCAAGCCCTGTTTTATCTAAAACGTCACGGTTTTGTCTTCGTTTGTTTTCAAGTCTGATTATAATGCCGCTTAATAAACAATTTTACCGATTTTGATTATATGCCCGAAGAAATCCCGGGGCAAACGCATAAAAAGCCCTATGCCGACCGTGCACGATATAGCTGTCCGTCTTGTCAGACCGAATAAAAATCCGGCGTAAACAAATATTTCACTTGACATTTGCAACAATTCTGATAAAATTAACTATAGTAACATACGGGCAATTAACTCAGTTGGGAGAGTGCCTCCGTCACATGGAGGAAGTCGGGGGTTCGAGTCCCTTATTGCCCACCAAAGTCAAATAATCCGAACCGCATAATTATCGGCGACGGTTGGTTCGGGTTTACGGTTTACTTCAAGGACTTGAAGTAAAACAAAAAAGCGGCGGACAGAGTGTGATTGCTCTGTCCGCCGCTTTTCCGTTAGGATAGGTATAGTTTGGGTTGTTTGTTAGTTGTTTCGCCGCCATTATTAGGCTACGGCTTGCCTCTCCGATTTTGAGGGGCGGCAATTTTTATTCAATGCCGGTTCCCTTTCAAGTCCTCATGATTCCATAAAGGACAAAGATATTCAATTTTTCATATTCAGTTGTAGGTTTTGTTTGTCGCGGTTTGCTTTCCATTCGGCAAATTCGCGTTGACCCTCCTCGCTGCGGTAGAACGCCAAAATAGCGGGCAGGAACGCTCTCGCAAGCGCGTCGATTTCGTATTGCGGGATTTGCGTCGGTTGCCCGTCTCTTGTCGTTTCATCGTAGTTCGTGAAATTGTGATCCATGTGCTTTTCTCCCTTCGGTTTGCTCCGTCATGCGGATAGTGTCGGGCTATTCAGTTGTATATTCAGTTTTAAAGTTTTCTTATAGGGGATCCTCCTTGTTTCGTTTTCAATGTGGGTTTTCCGCGACGGCGGGAGCAGGTCAGTTACGTCGTCGGCATCTCACCCCATTGCCTTGCGGCTCAAAAACATTTGCCTTAACTTGCAAAGCAAACGGATTTCCTCGCCGACAGAACCGATAATATCCGAAATGTCATCGGTTGTGTGTTGCAGATAAAGATCGACAGCTTCCTCGGTAAGGCATTTGCCGTTGCGTTGGGCGGCGGTCATGATGTCGGCAAGTTTGGCGGCGATTCGCTTTTCACGGAATACGCCGGACGCTTTGTCCTCAATTTCTTTTTGGATCAGCCAAACCGCCCAGACCTCGCGTTCCTCTTCCGGCATACTTTGCAACCTTTGATTGAACTCGTAGGCTTTGTGAAAAGAGATCGTCTTTCCCATTACTTTCCGCAGAACGGCGGGAGCCGTTTTATCTATCTTTTCAACCTTGCGCAAGGTTTCACGGGATACGCCCGCACTTTTGCCGAGAGCGGTCAAGGTTTCACGGTCATGCCGATTGCGGGTTGCCGCCCCAAAATTTTGGGGAGCAGAGTTCTGTCGCTGTTCGTTCATTTTGTAATCGCCTCCTTTTTGCGTTTATGATTTTTACCCCCTCCAAATCCACCCTTTTAGGGATATTCTTTGACTGTGCGGCGCGAGAAAAAAGGTCTCGACACTTTTCTCGCGAACGTGCTGTCGCGGCTCTAAACCTCGATTTTCTTACATTTGCATTTCACCCCTTTCAAGTTGCCGCCGCGCCCGCCGCTCGCTTTG
>JAITNT010000193.1 GCA_031290295.1 Clostridiales bacterium | reverse complement strand
TAATACCGCCGCATATTTATTTGTTAATATTTTCTTAAATCTATCGCGCACGCTATATTCCCTCAAATTTACTGCGGATTTTTGCCACATACTTGCCAAACTCCGGAGTATCTCTCATTTCTATAGTTCTGGGTCTGGGCAAATCGATATCTACGACCGCGCTCAGCCGTCCCGGGCGCGGACTCAATACGCACACCCTGTCCGACAAAAACACCGACTCCGCTATGTTATGCGTGACGAATACCACGGTTTTATTCGTTTTTCGCCAAATGCTAAGCAAATCCTCGTGCAGCTTTTCTCTGGTGAACTCGTCGAGCGCGGAGAAAGGCTCGTCCATTAGCAGAATTCCGGGATTAACCGCAAAAGCCCTCGCTATGGAAACCCGTTGCTGCATTCCGCCCGAAAGCTGGTTTGGGTAATGCTTCTTAAAATCGGTAAGCCCCACAAGCTCGAGCATTTTGTCAATGCGGCTTTCACGCTCCTCCCGGGAGATTTTGACGAGCTTTTGCTTAACGGGTTTACCCTCCGCCTGCAATCTCTTTTCCTCCTCGGTAAGCTTCCGGGGCGTTTTAAGTATTTCTAATGGCAATCCTACGTTATTTTTAACCGTTCTCCAGTCGTACAAAACGGACTGTTGAAAAACTATTCCGTAACGGTGCTTTTGCCTAGCCTCCCTAGGAGTCTCGCCGCCTATGGAAACCGTGCCGCACGTAGGCTCCAAAAGGTCGGCGATAATGCGTAAAAGCGTGGTCTTGCCGCAGCCGCTGGGTCCTAACAGCGAAACAAATTCGCCCTTTTCGATATCGAACGTAACCCCGGTCAAAGCGGTGACATCCTTATTGCCGTCCGACTTATATGTCATGCCGACGTCCCGTAATGAAATTTCTGCAAGCATTCCCGCCCGCATTGCCGCGTTGTCCATAGTTACCACCTCAAAATATTAAAAAATCGCGGCGGAGCTATCCGTAGACAGCGCCGTTGCCGCGATTTATTTAGACGATATTATACAATTTTACCCGTAAAATAAAAAAGAACACAGCATCGGCGCTTAGGCAGCACCCTTGCTGTGTTCAATTTATGTTGTCATACTACCACACAACGAATATCGTTGTCAACAGTTTTAACGCATATTTTTTATTTAACGCTCAAAAGATTAATTCTCTTCCGTCAGGCGTTGTTAATGAACCTTGGAGCTGACTGAGCTTCGCGTGGTTTTCAGAATACCGTTTACATCGGTTAAAGTCATAATCGTATTAACCTAAGCATAATTAATGCCGCTGCGGTAAAAATTTTCTTTACAGTCAAATACCTTGTCATTAGTGCCGCTCCGCTCATATATATATAAGCCGAAATATTAATCGACTCTAAAAACATAATATAATGTTTTTTTGGTTATAGCAAGTAATTTAGATTCATATCCATTATTTGTAATCATATTTTGTAATCTAAATATGTGCATTGTTTTATCTGTTATATGTAATATTATTTTGTATAGAGGTGCTTTATGGACGAGTTTATTATCAGGAAAATCGAACCTAGGAACGATACGATTAACCGTACTATCCGCATAAAATGGGATATGTACGATAAACTAATCGAGTTGTCCGAAAGCGCCGGAGTGTCTTTCAATAAAATAATAAATCAGCGCTTGAATATGCGATTAGTCATTTGGCTGAATAATTATGCCGGCGCGCAATCGAAACCGCGTCCGTTTTCCCGTCCCCCATACACAATTCACCCTATCCGTCATTGCGAGCGTAGCGTGGCAATCCAGACCCTCTTCGCCGCTTTCATCGCCCCGATACAATTCACTCTATCAATGTCATGTTGAGCGCAGTCGAAACATCTCTTCACCGCTTACCAATCATTCTCTTGCCCTCTTTGCCCCCCCCTAATTCAGCGTAACATTTTTTACATGCGCCGCATACTTTTCCTTTAGAAAACTGTTAAGGAAATACTCGTAGTCGTATTTATAGCGATCCTTAATCTCGGCGGCGATTTACCTTGACAGCGCTATAATCTCCTTTGACAACTTCAAATTCTGCAACGCGCCCGCCACGCCGTGCTGTCGCATGCCTATGAAATCGCCCGCGCCGCGCATTTCCAAATCATATTCGCTCAGCTCGAAGCCGTTATTATTATCGCGCAGAATTTTCAACCGTTCTAGCGCCTCGGGGTTTTGCGACGCCGTTACAAGGAAAGCGAAGCCCTTTTCCGTACCGCGCCCCACGCGCCCCCGCAGCTGGTGCAGCTGTGATAACCCGAATCTGTCGGCGTTAAAAATCGCGATAATGTTAGCGGCCTCGACGTCGATACCTACCTCGATAACCGTAGTCGTTACAAGCACCTTAATTTCACCGTCGGCAAAGCTTGACATGATGCTTGCCTTTTCCGTCTCCTTCATTTTTCCGTGCAGCAAGCCCAAGCCGATATCCTTTAATCCGGTTTTTTGCAGCTCCTTGTACAGCGTTTTGGCGGAGTACGTACCGTCGGCGTCGCCGTCCTCCTCGTCGTCCACGCGCGGACAAACGAGATAGCTTTGAACGCCCCTTTGCGCCTGCTCGAGGATATACTTATACATATCCTTAACCTTGCCGAGCGGACAAAAACCGGTAGTAACGTTAAACTCCGATT
>JAITNT010000153.1 GCA_031290295.1 Clostridiales bacterium | reverse complement strand
CGCACATTATGACGCGTCACGCCCGCTTCTACGACAGAGCTAAGGCGGCTTACGAGAGTAAGGCGCACGAATAACCGTTAAACCCGGGGCGGGGCGCGCCGTCAAAAGCGGCGCGATATCCCGCTCTTTTGCGTCTTTATACAGTTGTGCGCGTATTGTGTTTTTTTCGTGATAATTTGAGAATAATATTTAGATTGAGGGTTGCGCGTTATTTTATGGCTGATAAGCGTTGCCAAAACGGGGCGCTTTGTGGTAAAATTTAGACCGTACCATTAATTTGCGCTAAAGCGGAGGGATTTTTTGAAAACTAGAATAAGATGGATATTACTTGCGGCGATTGCCGCGCTGGCGGTCGCCGTCGTAATCGGAATTATCAGCTGCAGCGACTATCGCAGCAAGGAGTTGAGTATTACCGAATTTGAGGAAACGCTCAGAAACGGGCAGGTCGAAAGCGTTTACGCCGACAATTATCTTGTCAAAATCAAATACAAGGACAGCGATATTCCCGACGCGAGCTTTCCTGCGAAATCGGACGCCTACGTATACGTACACATGCTAGACCCCATTCAGGGCTATATTAAACCGTTTATCGAGGACTATAACGACCTTCAAACCGACGACACTAAAAAAATAGCTATGCCGGAGTTCAAAAATTCTAACCTTAATCAGGTTAACGTGTGGTCGTACCTTTGGCCGCTTGCGGGCGTCGTCGGACTTGTCGTGCTGTCCATATTCCTGTTCAGAGGTATGAACAGCTCTAATAAGCAGGCGATAAGCTTTTCAAAGTCCAAGGCGCGCCTTAACGAAAATATCAAGGTGAGGTTTTCCGACGTCGCGGGCGCCGAGGAGGAAAAAACCGAGCTTGTCGAGATTGTGGAGTTTTTGAAGAACCCGCGCAAGTTTGAAGCGGTGGGGGCGCGTATTCCCAAGGGCGTGCTGCTCGTCGGTCAGCCCGGCACCGGAAAAACCCTGTTTGCCAAGGCTATCGCGGGCGAAGCGAACGTTCCGTTCTATTCGATAAGCGGCTCGGACTTCGTGGAAATGTTCGTCGGCGTGGGCGCGTCCCGCGTCCGCGACCTTTTTGAGGACGCCAAGAAAAACATGCCCTGTATAGTTTTCATCGACGAAATCGACGCCGTAGGCCGTCAGCGCGGCACGGGTATGGGCGGCGGACACGACGAGCGAGAGCAAACGCTCAATCAGCTGCTCGTTCAGATGGACGGCTTCGAGACTAACAGCGGAATAATCGTCATGGCGGCTACCAACCGCGCCGACATTCTTGACCCGGCGCTTTTGAGACCGGGCAGATTTGACCGCCAGATTTATATCCATATGCCCGACGTGCGCGGACGCGAGGAGATTCTCAAGGTTCACGCCCGCAACAAGCCTATCGCCAACGACGTCGATTTTAAGATACTCGCCAAAATCACAAGCGGATTTTCGGGTGCGGATATCGAGAATTTGCTCAACGAAGCGGCGATACTTGCGGCGCGTGATAACCGCAAGGTTATCAATATGCTCGATATCAACGAGGGCGTTAATAAGGTTATCATGGGACCGCAGAAGAAGTCGCGCGTCGTAACCGAGGTTGACAAGCGTATTACCGCTTACCACGAGGCGGGTCACGCGGTTGTCGGGCACGTGCTCAAGCATTGCGACCCCGTGCATGAGGTTTCTATTATTCCGCGCGGTTACGCCGCGGGCTATACGGTGAGCCGTCCTAAAGAGGACGACAACCACATGACTATGAACAAGCTGTTAGACGATATCGCTATGGGCATGGGCGGACGCTCGGCGGAGGAAATCGTAATTAAGGACGTTTCTACGGGGGCTATAGGCGACATTAAGAGCGCTACCGATACGGCGCGCAAAATGGTAACCGAGTGGGGCATGAGCAGCGCGATAGGACCGGTGTATCTCGGAAGCGCGCAGGAATTATTCCTGGGCAGGGATTATCAATCGACGCATAACTACAGCGAGGACGTCGCCGCCACCATAGATAAGGAGGTCAAGGCGATAATCGAAAGCGCGCATAAGCGCGCGCTCGATACGCTCACCGAGCACCGCGACGTTATGGACAAAATGGTGCGTTTGCTTATCGAAAGAGAAACTATCTACGGCGAGGAGGTAGACGCGTTGTTTACCGGAACCGACGTCAAGGACATCATCGCCGCAATGGATAAGCGTCTTGCGTTCAAGTCCGAGCAAGCCATGAAAGCTATTTCGGACAGAATTATCGCCGCGACCGGAGATAAGGCGGCAAGTAAGCCCGGGTATAAGGACGACGACGCGAAGCAGTAAGGTCCGGAAATTGCCAGTAAGGGCGACGGTCGGTTACAGGGTTTTTTAGAAAGGGTTCGGGGAACAGCGGGCAAGAGAATGTCTTAGCAAGCCGTGAAGAGATGTTTCGACTGCGCGATAGCATTGACATGGGCTTGTTTTGATTGTATAGGTTACGGGCAGACAAACGGCGGCAGCCCCTTGCAGGACTGCCGCCCTCGCCCGCCCGCTTATGAAATTATCACTCTGCCGCCGCGTTTTTGGGGTGTGTGCCGCGCTTTCTCCGCGCCGTACCGCGCATAAAATTCTTTCGCGTTCGTTCCGCATTTTAATGCGGCATGCCCTGTTTTTGTTGACATAACGAACACAATGGTGTATCATAAAGTGGTTAAGTTCTATCAAAGGAATAATTATCGTGAGAAAAAAGTACAACATGAAGCAAAAAGTCGCCAGACTTATACTATCGATACTTACCGGCATAGTAGCCGCGGTCGTTTTGGCGTTTGTCATACTGTGGTTTGTGCCGAACGCGGCCAACGCCGACGCTAAGGATATTAACGACAACACGCCTATCGATATTTTTGTTATCACCGGCGGAACGTATCCGTTCGAGTCGGGCACCTCGAGTACGGTTAAGGAGTATCTCGAGGGCGACGCGGACACCGGCGACGCGTTCGATAAGATTTTTGACGCGTATAAGCAGTCGATCAAGTATCCGATTATGTACGGCATTATGGAGAATCAATGGTTCCCGGGCTTCAAAATTACGCAGGACACCGATGCCGACGGCGTCGTGACCCCGCATGAGCTTACAAAAGCCGACGTCAACGCCGTCACCGGTACCGCGGAGGAGCCGTTGCTTGTTTTCAGATACGGCTCGGGTTCTGCGTACGATACGCAGGTATTCAAGTACAAGGATATTACCTTGGAATACAACCTTATTTACCTAAAGACAAGCAACTCTAATAATGAGTTGGCGGAGTATAAAATTTATTTCGTTAATTCTTACAAAATGGTAACGGACGCGGAAGAATATATCACCTACGAATTTACAGGTCTGGCTAAGACTACGCTTGTATACGACGCGGTTATCGAAGCCGCAAAGTAATAGTAAAGAAACCTAACGGGTTTTTCTTTACTCTAAGAGCGCCCTTACGGGCGCTTTTGATTATTTGTTTATCGATTAATTATTGCTGATTATTGATTGTAAATTGTAAAAGACAAAAGAGGCATGTAAATGTTTGAAAAAAGACAGGATTTAAGAAACGTAGCTATTATAGCGCACGTTGACCACGGTAAAACCACGCTCGTGGACGCTATGCTCAGGCAGAGCGGAATTTTTCGCGACAACGAGCAGGTTGCGGAACGCGTTATGGATAATAACGATTTAGAGAAAGAGAGGGGTATAACTATTCTCGCCAAAAATACCGCCCTCATGTACAAGGGTATCAAAATCAACATAGTCGATACCCCGGGTCACGCCGATTTCGGCGGCGAGGTCGAGCGCATACTTACCCTTGTGGACGGCGTCGTGCTTTTGGTAGACGCCGTAGAGGGCTGTATGCCGCAGACGCGGTACGTCCTCAAAAAGGCGCTCGGGCTTAACAAAAAAGCGCTTGTCGTCGTTAATAAAATCGACCGCCCGTCCGCGCGCGTAGACGAGGTTATAGACGAGATATATGAGCTGTTTTTGGAGCTGGGGGCGACGGACGAGCAGTTTGAGTTTAAGGCCGTGTACGCCTCCGGGCGCGACGGCTACGCGGTTGCCGATATGAAGGACACGGGGCGCGATATGACGCCGTTGTTCGACGCTATCGTCCGCGAAATCCCCGCGCCGTACGGCGAGTCGGATAAGCCCCTGCAAGCGGTCGTTTGCAATATCGATTATAACGAATATGTCGGCAGAATCGCCGTCACCAGAATACAGCGCGGCACCGTAAAATTAGGACAGCCGGTGGCGGTTTGCCGTACGGACGGGTCGTTTTATAACGCCAAGGTTGTCAAGCTTTATCAATTCGAGGGTTTGAAGCGCGTCGATGTAATTTCGGGCGCGGTAGGCGACATCGTGTGCATAAGCGGTATCGAGGACATTAATATCGGCGAAACGATTTGCTCGCCCGAAACGCCCGAGCCGCTGAAGTTTATTTCCATTGACGAGCCTACGCTGTCTATGATGTTTTTGGTTAACGACAGCCCGTTCTGCGGCAAGGAGGGCAAGTTCGTTACCAGCCGCCACCTGCGCGAGCGGCTTTACCGCGAGGTTCAAACTAACGTCAGCATGCGCGTAGAGGACACCGACACTACCGAGACGTTTAAGGTTTTCGGACGCGGCGAGCTTCATCTGTCTATTCTTATCGAGCAAATGCGCCGCGAGGGCTACGAATTTCAGGTTTCGCGCCCCGAGGTCGTATTGCGTACCGAGAACGGCGTCACCTTAGAGCCTATCGAGCTGCTTACCGTGGACGTTCCGGAGGCGTACGCGGGCGTTATTATTAACAAAACGGGTATGCGCAAAGCGGAGCTTGTAAGCATGGTGAGCGACGAGCGCGGCGGCATACGTCTGCAATTGAAGATTCCGGCGCGCGGGCTTATCGGCTACCGTTCGGAAATGCTCACCGACACCAAGGGACTCGGCATAATGAATAATAATTTCCTGCACTACGAGCCGCACAAGGGTTCTATGGGCGGTCGCAGCCACGGCGCGTTGGTCAGCTTCGAGACGGGCGATGCTACGGGTTACGGGCTGTTTAACGCGCAGGAGCGGGGCAGGCTGTTTATTACTCCGCAAACAAAGGTGTACGAGGGTATGATTGTCGGCGAAAACGCTAAGGACGAGGATTTGGTCGTCAACGTTTGCAAGAAGAAGCAGCTTACGAATACGCGCTCCAGCGCGAGCGACGACGCGTTGAGGCTGGAGCCTCCTATTCTGTTCTCATTAGAGCAGTCGCTCGAGTTTATAGCTGGCGACGAGCTTATGGAGGTCACCCCAAAAACTATCCGCCTGCGCAAAAAGATTCTGGACAAGGGCGACCGTTTGCGTTTGAGAAGCAAGGCGAATTCGTAAGGAGCGGAATTTGACATAATAAAAAAGGAATCGGTATGCGTCGATTCCTTTTTGTAAAAAAGAAAACCCCGCGATAGGAAAGCTTTGATATTTTGCGATCTGCTTCCTGCCGAAATTATTCTGCTTTTTGAGGATTATCGGCGGCGATATATGTCACAATGGCGGCTAGATTTTTCTTCATGCGCGCGGAATATTGTAACTCATAGTTTTCCATGCGCGCGTTTCGCCTCCGCGATGATCCGATATAATTCCGCAAAAACTTCTTCGTACGTAAAGGCTTCGCCGCGGGCAAATTCCTCGTCCGCTTCGTTTAGCTCCCGAATGGTTTCGAGTATTTCTTGTCGGCGGGCATACGCTTCCGCGTCCGTCAGGACGGCATTGCCGTTATCCGCGGCGACGGTTATTACGTCTTGAGAATCTACGGCGCCGTTAAGGTACTTGCGACCGTTCTTTAAGAAAGCTTCCGCGCCGAGCGTCATAATAATTTCCTCCCGTTGGATTTGTATATAGCATGCCACGGAATAAGGTTTTTGTCAAGGGCTATTTTTTGTTATTATTAAAGCCGGTCAGCATTTTATACGGCAAAAATTCTTCTTGACAAACGATAACAAGCATGATATCATAATAGTAATCATAGGTAACAATTGAGGGGAGCAAGATGGATAAGCGGGCGATACGGATCGTCATTATCGGGGCGGGGAGCACATACACGCCCGAGCTGATAGAGGGTTTTATCGAAAACAGCGAGAAGCTCCGCATTCGCGAGCTTGCGTTGATGGATATCGACGGCAGAAAGCTGACGATTGTCGGTAATATGGCGGTGCGTATGCTGCGTCGGGCGGGGCTTTCGTGGGAGGTCGGATTCTATACGGATTACGATTGTATAAAGGATGCGGATTATGTGCTTACGCAGATTCGCGTGGGACAAATGGACGCGCGCATTTTAGACGAGAGGATACCTCTGAAATACGGGCTTATCGGGCAGGAAACCTGCGGAATAGGCGGCTTTTTCAAGGCGCTGAGAACGATTCCCGTCGTCTATGAGATTGCGGACAGAATGGCGGCGTTTGCGCCGAACGCCGTTATGCTCAATTTTACTAATCCATCCGGCATTTTGGCGCAGGCGTTGTCGCAAAAAAATGTCAAGTCGGTAGGGCTTTGCAATTGTCCGTACGCTATGGAAAAAAGCGTCAAGGAGACGCTCGGGCTGCCGGGCGCAGACGTCGAATATGTCGGGCTGAATCATCTGTCGTGGCTGACGGCTATCCGCTATGCGGGGAAGGATTATCTTTCCGACGCGCTCCGCGACGGGGTGAACGGCAAGGCTATGAAAAATATTCCGGCAAACGGTTTTGATCGGGAAATTTTGCAAGCCGTCAGAGGGATTCCCTCCACGTATTTGGAATACTATTATTTCCGCTCGGAAAAATTAAAAAAGCTGCAAGGCGAAAGGCTCTCACGCGGCGAGGTTTGCAAGGCGCTGGAGGAAAGGCTGCTTGCGCAGTACTCCGATCCCGAGCTGTGCGTAAAGCCGCCCGAGTTGGAGCAAAGAGGGGGCGCGTATTATTCTAAGGCGGCGGTGTCGCTGTTGGAGGCGATCGAGAACGACCGCGGGTCGCGCCACGTCGTAAATATCAAAAACGGGAACGCGCTTCCGTTTATGCGGGAGGACGACGTAGTAGAGGTCGCCGCCGCCGTAGGGCGCGGCGGGTTGACGCCGATTAGAGTCGAGGGCTTCGATAACGGGCATATAATCGGCATGATGCGCGCCATGAAGGATTACGAGCGTATGGCGGTTAAGGCCGCGGAAAGCGGTTCAAAAGAGGACGCTATAGGCGCGCTGATGCTTAATCCTCTCTGCGGCGATTATCATGCGGTCAAGGCTTGCTACGAGGATATGTATGCGCGTCACAGAAAGTATTTGAAATAGAGGGGAGAAGGTATGCAAAAATATTTATTAGGCGTGGACGGCGGCAATACCAAAACGCACTACTTTTTATACACCGAGGACGGTATATTCGCGGATTACACCCAAGCGGGTCCTTGCAGTCACGAAACGATGCCGGACGGTTTTTTGGGAACGGAACGCGAAATGCGGAAGCAGTTGGATAAGCTTTTTTTCCGCAACGGAATGCACGCGGAGGATGTAGGCTTCGGCGTGTTCGGGTTGGCGGGGGCGGATTTCGAGTCCCAAAAGTCCGAGCTGAAAAAAATCCTCCGCGGTATGGGGTTCAGCCGGTTTGTGGTGGATAACGACGGATATTTGGCGCTCAAGGCGGGAACCTCGGACGGTACGGGCGTGTGCTGCATAAACGGTACGGGTACCGTGACCGTCGGTATAAA
>JAITNT010000147.1 GCA_031290295.1 Clostridiales bacterium | reverse complement strand
GTTATCGACCTGTATAAGGATACCGATTCATATACCTTCGGCAATGCGGGCATCGAAGCGGAGGACGTCACGAGCGCGTACGTTATCGATTCCGCGGAAGGACGGCACGCGGTAAACGCGACCGTTATAGCCGGTCAAATCGTGCTTACGGGACTTCAAACCGCCGTAAGCGACGGCGTCGGCGCGGGTTACTCTATCGTTATCGAGGCGAGCAAATCCGTTATCACCTTGTCTACGGTAACGATCAGACAGGAAATCGACACCGCCGCCAAGCTTAAAAGGTTCAGCGACGCGTCGTATACCGCCGCGGGAGCCGGGCTTACAATTACCGGGCTTTATATGCTTACCGCGAATATCGACGCGTCCTCCGTGGTCACATTAACGGTTTGGAAAAATGCCGAAGCGGGCTTCGGCGGGATTTTGGACGGACAGGGCTATACTATCGATAAATTCACGGCAAATTCGTACGGGCTTTTCGCCACTACGAACAGATGTACGGTACGCAATATCGCCTTTACGAACACGGGCAGAACGGGAGATTATATTTTGGGCGCGGTAGTCAAGGGTATTACCGTAACGAACGTAATGCTTGAAATCGTTTCTTACGGAAGCAGGACTACAGGATTACTCGCGAAATATATACAAGCTGGTACGGTGAATTCCGTATTCACGAATTTCGTTATGATAGTGCCGTCCTCTTATACCGGCTACATCATGACCGACGATTGGCATAACGGTACTACTTACACTAATTTCAAGCTCGTAACCACGTCGACGTTGTTTGCTAAGAGCGGTAACACGACTATTCCCGCGAGCGTAAACGCATACGCGAGCTTAGAAGCGTTAGCGGCGGCGAACGTTACCCCGGCGTTTACGGCGTCCGTGTGGTCGCAGGTATACAAGCTGCCCGTATTCGTTACCGCGGCGCAGTATATCGCGGGTACCGTAAACGCAGCGGCGACCGTCGCTTCGGGCGACACGCTTTTTACGGGCAATTATTACAGGTATACCGTTTCGGGTACGGGCGCGGCGCTTATTAGTATTGTGAACGGCGCGCTCACCGTAGGACAGAACGCCGAAACCGAGGCGTTGACCGCGGAGATAAACGTAATCGATATTTTGACCGGTGCAACCGTAAAAACATGGACTCTCAACATAGCCGCCGCGGAATAAACCGCGCCACGTGAAAAAAACGAAAGAGCCGTTCCGGAAATAAAAACCCGGAACGGCTCTTTTTTTGCCGTCTTACGGTTTACTTGTAATTATGCTCCGTGTAAAGCTCGTTCATGTAGGCTCTGAAAGCCTCCGCGGCTTCGTCGCGGGTGCGGGTTTGCATAAGCTCCCGCAGATACATAGGCTTGCCGATAACGATTTTTTTATACTTGTTCTTGCGTTTAGCTTTGGCGGGATTTCTGACATAAACCGCGGTGAATATCGGCAAATCCGTGCCGTATTTGGCGTAGTGAACCTTGCTTAACGTTATGAAGCCCGAGAAGAATCTCTCTATATAGTCCTTGTAGCCGGTTTCGGCGTCCTCGGGAAAAATCAATACGGGAATGTTTTTTTCAATGCAATCCATGGAGTATTGCAAAGTGTATTTAACGCGGGTATCGTAGTATACCGGCAGCACCCCGGCCATTTTGTATAACGTCTTAGATACCGTCGCGAACAGCATAGAAAATATAAAGGATCTTATACGTCCGTAATGCAGCTTTTGCACATAAAATGTCTTATAAAGGTAGCGCCTGCGCGAAAAATAGTTTTCTAACATCTGGTACGCGCCCCACGACATAAATTTGTAATTCTCAAAAGGCAGAAAAGCCCTGTAACTGAACGGTCCGCCCGCGCCGTTGTGGTTTCCTAATATTATGTATTTTTCGGGCATCGGTCCGTCGTTGAGATTAATGATTTTCGGATGCGACTTTATTTTACGCGACAACCAAAAAATAAACCTATCGAGCAGGTTGCGCTTTTCTTTTACTTTGAATTTTTGCAGCTTTAGTTTTCGCACGGTCGGCGTTCCTATATTTTTTTGAGCGAAATTGTCTGTGACGACTTTATTATTTTACTATCAAAAAACGAACCTTGTCAATGAAATGTTTAAGGTCTGCGGGAAAAATTGAAATCGGAGCAAAAATGAAACGAAATTGATACGGAAATGATAAATAACGGGCGCGTTGAAAGCGGCGAAAAGGGGGGGGGGAAGAGGACAAGTAAATGATTGGTAAGCGGTGAAGAGATGTTTCGACTACGCGATAGCATTGACATTGTTAGGTTTGATTGCATATGGGGCGATGAAAGCGGCGAAGAGGGTCTAGATTGCCACGTCGCTGACGCTCCTCGCAATGACCGGAGAGGGTAAGTTTTAACTGGATTGCCACGCTGCGCTCGCAATGACGGATAGGGTTTTGATTGTATATTGGGCGTTGAAAGCGGCGAAAAGATGTTTCGACTACGCGATAGCATTGACATGGATGAGTTTTATTTGTATGGGGCGTTACAAATTGCGGAAGGCTACGGGTTTTTTCTGAATTTTTCGCGGTATTCCTTGGGGGAAATAACGTTAATCGCCTTGAAGTTGCGGTTAAAAGTTCTAATCGAATCGTATCCGCTGGAGAGCGCGACCTCCGTTATGTTTTCCGACGAGGTTCTTAATAAATATTGCGCATAATATATGCGCCGGTTGTTAAGCAGGCTGCAAAAATTTGTTTTGAAGGTTTTGTTAATAATGCTGGATAAATAATTATAGCTTAAGCCTATTTTTTGTTCCAAATCCAGAAGCGAAACGTCCTTGTCAAAATTTTTATCTATAAATTCTAAAATTTCTATCGTCGAATCGAGCTGCTTGTCGTTTCTTTTTATTAATTTTGTCTTTTGTAAAAACATAGAAATTATACGGTAAAAATGTGATTTTCTCAAATAATAATCCGAGTTGTCCTCGAATAAGGCTTGCGGAATAATCGTATTTTTGTCGGGTTTGCAGATAGGATTTTCAAAGCTCATACCCCTCGATTTTTCATAAAAATCATATACGTATTCGTTTGAAAACACGCACAAACGGCTTTTTGAATAGTTTTTGGTAAAGTACGAATGAATTTGATTCGGCAGAATAAAAGCGCACTCGTCTTGAGTGATTTCGTATTCCGTATTGTCTATATTTAACGTTAAAATCCCGTCGGAAACGTAAATAAATTCAAAACTGCTGTGTATATGAGGATCAAATTTCAGATTTACATCGTGCTGATTATAAAAATAATCGTTTTTATTCGACCTTTCCTTTTCGTATTCGTAATTTATCATTTTAGATATTACCTCCCGCGGGCACAAAAGCTTCCTAAAATTGCGGCCGCACAGCCCCGGCGGCAATGCTGTTCCGCGTTTTTATGCCCGATGCGTTATATTAATTTTTGGCTATAATTTTATCACTTTTGACTTGAACGGGTAAGTATTATACTGTATATTTAAGTCATAAAATAAAATATACGTAAAAGCGTTTCATAAGAAGAAGTCTTGATAATGCAGCTTGAGAGAGAAACATTAATGAGGTAACCGACTATGAAACGAAAGTATTATAACACGCCGGGTGGAAAACCGCAAGTAATTTGCGAATGCGGCGAATACGGTAAGCGGGCGCTGCGGGCGCGCGAAACAGGCTAGCCTGTTTCTTTGGTTTAACTTGTTAAACCAAAGATAAGCGCTTATCAAGCTAAAAAAATATTTATGCCGCCGGAGCGCGGCGGCGGAGGTTATGATGAGAACACGGCTTCAAGGACGGGCGGGCGATTACCCGCTCATATAGAACATTTATAAAGCATATAGAGCATTGGCACAGGTGTTTTTTGCACATCTACAACAAGGGGGTTATGAAGGGAAGCAATGTTAACATTAAAAGCGGTATTAAAGGCGGCGTTAAAATCAAAGCTATGGCTTATCACTACGAGCGTTATATTAGTTTTACTTATAGTAGTTTCCGTCGTGGCTACGCAGGTATTGTTTATATCTAATACGCTAAACGCAAAATTCGGAGACGGCGACCGTAAATTAGTCAGCGGCGACCCGAGTAAATATCAATACTATACCACGGAATACGGTACGAAAGCCGAGGCTTTGACCGCGGCAAACGCATTAAACGAAAAAATAGTCGAGGAAGGCATTATATTGCTAAAAAACGACGATAATTTTTTACCGTTAAAAACGCCCGCAAGCGACGCCTCGGTAGCGGCTTCGCCTAAAATCAGTATATTCGGTAAAAACAGCGTAAATCTCGTATACGGCGGTTCCGGTTCCAGCCAGGGGGACACCGGCGGCGCCGTTACGGTGAGTCAATCGTTAAAGGCTGCGGGATACGAGGTCAATCCCGTTTTGGAGAGCTTCTATAATAACGATTCCGCGTCCGGCAAAGCCCGCCCCGCCAACGGTCCGGAAATGGGTAATATTTTGACGGGATATCCGACGTTTGAAACGCCGAAAGGCTCATATACGGACGCGGTGAAGGCGAGCTACGCTAATTACGGCGACGCCGCCGTTATAGTAATCTCGCGCATAGGCGGCGAGGGCTTCGACGTGCCCAGAAGTATGTTTTGGTTCGGCAGCGGATACACCAAATGGCCGGACGGAAAAACGACTCCAACCGCTATTCCCGGCGCGAGAAGCACGGACGACCATTATCTGCAGCTAGACCAAAACGAGGCCGATTTAATCGCGGAGGTAAGCAAGACCTTTGAAAACATCGTCGTGGTTATCAACTGCAGTCAGGCTATGGAGCTGGGCTTTTTGGACGACGTCAATCATTATGCCTACAGCGGAAAAATTAAATCGGCGGTATGGATAGGCGGCCCCGGAAAAACGGGGTTAAGCTCGCTCGGCCGTATACTTAACGGAAGAGCAAGCCCCTCCGGCAGAACGGTCGATACGTATCCGCGCGATTTTACTCAAGACCCCACGTGGGCAAATTTCGGCAACAATCTGAGCGGTACGGGAAATCAGTACGCTGTTTTAGGCAGTAACGGCAAGGACTCTTTGAAAAGCAATTGGTATGTGGATTACGAGGAAGGCATTTACGTCGGTTACAGATACTACGAAACGCGGGGCTTTACCGAGGGAAATTCCGCTCTGACGGATTATTCCGTCAAGGGCACGACGACGAAGGACTGGGCGGACTGGTACAAGGCGAACGTGGTCTTTCCGTTCGGATACGGACTCAGCTACACCACCTTCGATTATGAAATTAAAAATAAAACGGATCTGGCGGCAACGCAGTTGACCGCAAGCAAGGAAGTAGAGGTCGTCGTACAGGTAACGAATACCGGCAACGCCGCCGCAAAGGAGGTCGTTCAGTTATATTTAACCGCGCCGTATACTCCCGGCGGAATAGAAAAAAGCCGCGTTCAATTGGTCGGCTACGAAAAAACGCCCGTGCTTTATCCGCAAAGCGAGGCGGGCGCGGATAAGCCTAACGGTTGCGAAATAACGATACGCGTGCCGGCTAACTATTTTGCGTCGTACGACTATAACGACGCCAACGCCAACGATTTTAAGGGTTACGAAATCGAACCGGGTAATTACGAATTAAACGTAAGCAAAAACGCGCACGAGAGCGCGGACGGCGTAAGCTTCAATCAGACGGGCTTCGTAAAAATAGAAAACGACGCGGCCACGGGCTATGCCGTGCAAAACAGATTCGACGACGTAAGCGACGGGATAACGCAATACCTGTCCAGAAACGATTGGGAGGGCACGTTCCCTACCGTGCCTACCGACGACGACAGACGGGTTTCGCAAGCGTTTATCAGCGCGATGGACTACAAGGAGAACGACGGCGGCAAGCCGTGGTACACGGACGTAATGCCCGAGCAAAGCAAATCGGTTATTTCTAGTAACAGAGCCGAGGTTCAGTTATACGAGCTTATCGGCAAGGCTTACGACGACGAATTGTGGAACAAGCTTCTTAATCAGCTTACCGTAGGTCAAATGGCGAACCTGATAGGTACGGGGATTTATTCTACCGCGGCTATAGATACCATAGGGAAGCCGCGTACAATTTCCGTAGACGGACCCGTAGGGCTTACGGCGTTTATGGGCGACGCCGCCGTATACGATACTTGTTTTTATGCGGGCGGCTGCGTAGTCGCGGCGTCGTACAACAAGGAATTAGCGCAAGAATTCGGCGAAATGATAGGTAACGAAACGTTATTAGGAAACCTAAAGGGCGACGGCAACACGTACAGCAGCTGGTACGCTCCCGCGGTAAATATACACCGTTCTCCTTTCAGCGGACGCAACTGGGAATATTACAGCGAGGACCCCGTGCTGTCGGGTTCTATAGCCGCTAACGTTATTAAGGGCGCGAGAAGCAAGGGCGTCGCGGCTTATATAAAGCACTTCGCGCTGAACGATCAGGAAACGCGGCGCTGCGACGGCGTGGCTACGTGGGCGAACGAGCAGTCGATGAGAGAGGTATATTTGAGAGCGTTTGAAATCGCTATAAAGGACGGGCAATCTACCGGAGTGATGTCGTCATTTAACAGGATAGGCGCGACGTGGTCGGGCGGTTCTTATGAATTGCTGACCGAGGTACTGCGCAACGAATGGGGCTTCGCAGGCTCCGTTATAACCGATTTTAATCTTTATTCCCATATGCCGGCGGATCAAATGATAAGAGCGGGCGGAGATTTGAATTTGTCGCAAGCCAAGCTGCCCACGGTTTCAAGCTCGAGCTCGCCTACTCAGGTGGCGGCGATAAGACAGGCGGCGAAAAATATTCTGTATACGATAGCCAACAGCAACGCCATGAACGGCTACGGCGACGGCGTAAGATACAGAAACACAAACCCGGCATGGGTAAACGCACTTATCGCGGGCGACATAGTTATCGCGGCGGGGCTGGGCGTTTGGGGAGTCTTTACGGTTCGCAAAAAAATGCGGATCTTAAAAAATAAAGAAAATGGAGGAAAATCATGAAGAAAGGACTTTATGCAGTATCGGTGATTTTATGCTTGCTGATTTCTTGCGCCGCGTTTGTCGGTTGCGGAAAGAAACCGCAAGCGGAGGATTACTTTACCGTAAGCGTCGTCGGCGGCACGGGCGGGGGCAATTATTACGAAAACGTTAATTGCACGGTAACGGCTCAGATTCCCGCCGACAAGCAGTTTATGTACTGGACGGTGGACGAGGAAAGGGTTTCCCTGAACGCGGAGTACAAATTTACCGTCAAAAGCGACGTAACCATAGTCGCGGTTTTTGCGGATTCCGTAGCGAACGTCGGCAAGGAGGTTTTTACGGTAAAAATTCCTATGATTAAAAACGCGGTGAGCTTTTATCCGGAGGCTACCGCCGCCGTCGGCATGGGCGGATATTTCAAGGATTCCTCATGCACGGTCAAGCTGAAGGCCCGGGACGCCGAAAGAGATTTCGTAGGCTGGGCGGAGCTGATATCGACGGAGACGCTCGGGGAGATTTTATCGGCGGACAGAGATTATACCTTCGCCGTGACCCGCGATATCGTATTATGCCCGGTATTCGGGACGGAATTTCTTCAGCTTGCGACGCCCGGGAATAAGACGCTGCAATTTCGCTCTCCGTACGTAGAATTCGACAGAAACGGAGCGACGGTATTCGCGGCGGGCGTAGGGTACGCCTTGTTCAGGGTATACGATAACGAGCAATGCGCCGGAGATAACGTCGGCGAGTTTACGCTCACGCCCAAAAAAGAACCCACGACGAATCCGCAATACCCAACCCAGACGGCCGAATATTTCGAGGCCTATTTCCGCGATAAGACGGGGAAGGATATTTATCTGATGATAGGCAATAAGGGCAATTATTTTTATGATAAAACAGCCATAGCCGACCAAATAGATCTTTTTAAGCAGGTAATAGACAATTTCGATAACGCAACGCAGTATTATTTTACCGCTCAGCTTTTCGGCGCGGAGAGCTACGCCGCTGGCGGAGTTAAGTACGACGTAATACCGAGCGCGGTTTCGGGAGTATTGGTGCATTATTTTTGCGGCGACGGTTACGGCGGACAATAGAAAGCGCCGATTAAGTCTGCAAGATACTTAATCATCGCTTTCAACAGAGG
>JAITNT010000133.1 GCA_031290295.1 Clostridiales bacterium | reverse complement strand
GGCGCTTATCTGCGCTTCTAAACTCGGTCTTGCGAGCGAAATACCCAGCCAGCCGGAGTCCGCGTCCGTGACCTTAAAGGTATATCTCAAAACGTAATCGGCGTATGTCTTGGTAGGGCCGAACGCCGCTACGACGTTAGCCGCGCCCGCCGTAATGTTAAATTCCAAGCTCTGCTTATCGAGCGGGTCGGTATTGCGCGGAGGCAAAACGCCGTTGCCGCTTGCAAACCATTTGCTTGTGTTGTAATACGGGGTTACAAAGGTCTCCGTCCCCGCGACGCGCTCTCTCGTACCCTTAAAGTCGATTGTTTCCGTAACGCCGATATCGGCGGAGTAGCTTTGGTCCGCGTACCGCGACGCGCGGGTGGTAAGGTCGTCTAACAGCAGGCTCACCGCCGCCGTACCGTCGGAAATAACGCCGACGCCGTAGTGCCCGTTGATATTCACGCCCGTTAACGCGCCCGCCCAAACGCCGTTAAAATATATATCGACGTCATATGCGCCGCCCGCGTAACGGAAGCTGTACAAAATCACCGTGTCGTCGTTTATCGCGAGCGTTTGTGAAATAACGGTGTTTTGATGCTCCGTACCGTTTTTGAGCAAGCCTATCTGCGTGCTCAACGCGGTGCGCTTGAAGTATATCAGGTTGGAGCCGTCAAGCGCGGCCGCCGCGCTCGCCATGCCCGTTCCCAATCCGAAGTAAGCGCCGTCGTCAAGGTACGTAAGCTTTATTTTATAAGAAACCTCGAGGGGCGAGCTTACGCGCGTATCGGGAACGAACGCTTCCTTGC
Source organism: Clostridiales bacterium (assembly GCA_031290295.1). Taxonomy (GTDB): domain Bacteria; phylum Bacillota; class Clostridia; order Christensenellales; family DUVY01; genus JAITNT01. The sequence goes on along the minus strand of JAITNT010000133.1, from coordinate 5,324 downwards.
TGTAAATCTTTCCCGTCTTAGCGTCCTCGAAAGCCAACTCCTTCATCGTTCCCATAAAGAACGCCGTTCTCGGCGCGCCGTCGGTAATCGCGGAAACAGCCCACTCGTAGTCGGTCGTTTCACCCGGATATTGCAACCTCGACGCAGACGAGGTGAAGTCCTCGTGCAGCTCGGCAAGCTTTGTCGTGCCGTCGCTTGCCAGAACCTCGAAATCGACGCGGGAAATTTCCGCGAGCAGACTGCCCATCGAGGCGAAGCCGAAATGGTTCGAGCCGACGAAGTCCGCCGCCGTGCCCGCCTTTTGAAGAAGCCCGCCCTTTACTCCCGCATAAAATTCAAAGTCGTAATAGCGGTTCGCAGGCTCTGTACCCGCGCGCTTTACGGCGTCGATTCTATATGTATACACGACGCCCGCCGCCGGCGCAGGCACGCTGAACGCCAACGCGTCGACCGCTTCCAGACCGTTGCGCGCGGCGTTGCCCTTCCAGACGGATACGCCGCCCGACTGCGTTATCATGAACATTATGCCGGCCTCATAAAAATGTCCCGTCTGCGCCGTCATGCCGAACGCGATTCCCATCCAGCCCGAGCCGTCCAGGATCTCGTAATCGATACTTAACGAATAGCTCGCCGTGTCGGCGGTTTCCTCGGCCTTGTAGTTGATAGGCTTAACCGTAGGCTGCCATACGTTGGGACGGTTGAAGCGCAACACGCTTTTGCCCGCGTTCATTTCGGCGTCGCCGGCCTTCTCCCACCTCGCGCCCAGGGAATCGCCGTCAAAATTCTCGATTTCGTCGGGTTGCCTTACCTCGGCGGCCTTTGCCTGCGTAAGCGCGGGAAGCCACAGCATAACCGCGGTCGCGAGCAGAACCGCTAAAACCGACGCGGCTAGTTTACTTGTCATTTTTCTCATCGTTTCCATACCTTTCACCTCTTATAAAAATTATTAAGCTTAGAATTCAACGTCGCGCCCGAATTTTTCCGTAAGCCATTTGATAACGAACACGAACGGCGTCAGCAGTATGCAGAACATCATGCCCGTAGTTGCCGCGGAAACGGCCGCCGCCTTTGAGGAATTAAGTCTTACGATACTGAATATGTACAGGGATATAGTCATAGTCTGCCCCTCGTAGCCCCCGCCCTCGCCGGCAAGCAAATAGGGCTGAATCATGAAGCCGAATACGCTCATCGTACCCATAACTATTAATGTGGAAATCGTAGGCCATATCAGGGGCAGCACGATTTGCACGCATTCGCGCCAAAAGCCCACGCCGTCAAGCTTGCCAGATTCCAGCACCTCGGCGGGAATGCGCGACATCGCGCCGCTTATCAGTATAACGTTCATGCCCAGACCCGCCCATATACAGTAGACGTAGATAAGCGGCCAGATAGTGCTTGACTTAGTAGTAAGGTCGAACCAATTCGGAGTGTACCCTACCCAGCTGAACATCTGATATACGGGTCCGAACTTCGAGTCGAACATGTACTTATACAGCATCGTAAGTATAACTATCGATACGATCGACGGCAGATAAAACAGCACCCTGAATACATTCGAGAACCTTACCTTCTTGAAAAAGACAAACGCCGAAATATACGCCATCGGCAGCAAAACGATTATGTTAAGCGGGAACGCCGTCAGGGAGTTTTTGAACGCGTTCGCCAAAACGATGTCGCCGCCGTTCTCCGCCGAAAAAAAGAAATCCTTAAAGGTTTCTATAAAATTCTTCAGCCCGACAAAGTAATAGGACATAGGCGTGCCCGTCACATTGCCGTACCGATCAAATTGCTGAAACATAAGCAACAGCGTGCGCCCGTTAATGTACAACCAAAACACCAAAAAGTGCGCGATCGGCCATGCCAGCATCAGAATAATAAATACCCTCGTTTTGGTCTTGCGCGAGCTTAGACCGCCTCTTTTTACGGACGGCGTTGCCCCTATTGATTTTTCTTGCCGTAATTCACTCATCTTGTAATCCTATCCGTTATTTGCCGCGCCGCATTTACAACCCCAGCTCCGCCAGCCAGCTCGCCCAGCCGTCGTCGGCGTATTTCCATGCCGCGTCTACGACCTCCTGCGGCGTCTTAGACAAATTGTTGCCTACGACCGTAGAAATCGTGGGAATATACGGAGAAAGCTTCTTGAAGACGTACATCGGGCTTTCGGCCTTGGAGAATTCATAGAAGCTGTCATAATCCGTAGAAAGGCTTATCGTGCTTCTTTGAAAGGTAGTCCACGCGTGATCGGGCGCAAGCTCTATCGGATTGTACTCGAAGGGACGCATCATACCCGTATTCTTAGTGAATTCCAAAAGCTCATCCTCCTGACAAAGGAACAGCAAGAAATTTTTTGCAAGCTCCTTATTGACGGCTTTTTCGGGAATGCACATAAAGTCGCCCACCTGCGCGTTGTTGATTTGGGGCGATTTCGCACCCGTAATCGCGGGCGTCACCATCATTTTGAGATTAGCGCGCATGTTGGGATACGCCGAGGCGTAATCGAGATAGTCCTCCATTTCACGCTCGAGCCACGAGCCTACCGGCATCATAACGGCGGTACCCTTGATAAATTCGATTTCAGCGGCTACCGTACCCAAAGCGCCGGAATCCGCGGGAACGTTTTTCCACGACGGGTTTGCGCCCTTTTCTACGAACAAATCCTGCAAAAGCCTGTACGACTCGCGCAGCCCCGATTGCTTATACACGTTAGAGTCGGCAAAATCCCAAAATTCGTACCAGTTACCCTCGCCTGCGGGATGCTCCGCGCCTATACCCTGATATTGCGCCCACCATATCGTCTGTATGAAGGTCAGCCAGTTAATCGCGCCGCCAGGCCAGATAAAGGGCTTGACGCTCTTGCCGCCGTAACCGCCCGCCGCAGACGTCGAATTTATATCGTCTACGAATTGCTTTAACTCGGTCTCGGTCTCGGGCGGCGCGGTCCAAAAGGTAGTGTCGGTCTTTTTGGTCTTATGCAGCAAATCGTCGTTATAGGCAAGCGACGTCGTATTCTCCGACCACGGAATTATCCAGGCGTGCTTAGTGGGCATACCGGGAATCGCCGGCGTCCACGGAAAAGCCTTGTAATCGCCGACAATAAAGTCCTGCAACAAAACGTCCTGCCCGCCGCGCTTAGCTACTGGTTTGTTGTAAATATCGTCAAGCGAGGCAAGCTGTCCGAACTGAACGTTATCCTGCCAGTTGAAGTTCTGCGTCATCATTATGTCCGGCAAATTTTTTCCCGACTCCAAAAGCAGCGACGCGTTACTCTGAAGATCGGCGTTAGATACCAGCTTAAAGGTAATCTCGGGATGCAGAGCATGATATCGGTCACTCGCGTCCTTGAGCCACTTCGAGCCGAAACCGCCCTCGAAATACATTACGTAAATTTCGCCCGCGACGGCGGTGTACCCGCCGCCGCCGTTGTTGCCGCAGGCGGACATAAGCCCCGCTGCCCCGAACATAAACGCGGCCAGCAGTACGGTAGTGATACGCTTCCAAAATTTCATTTTCTCCTCCCGGTGTCAAAACTAATATATCCATGTTTGCGTACAAACATAAATGCCGTTAATAGGTTCGCTTTCCTAGCCCTTCAGCCCGCCCGCCATAGTGTTCTCGATAATAGTTTTTTGGAACAAGGCGTAAACTACGATTACGGGCAACGTAGAAACGACCGTCGCCGCAAAAAACCTCGGGTAATCGGTGCCGTAATTGACGATATCGTCGGACAGTCTTTTTATACCGACCGCCACCGTAATGTGCGACGGATAAAAAAGATATTGCGACGTGTAATCGTTCCAAACGCCGATTGCCCCTATTACCCCCAACGCGACCAGAGCCGCCTTCGCCTGCGGCAGCATGATACTGAAAAATACTCTGAAATTCCCCGCGCCGTCAATAAAAGCCGCCTCCGCATAATTCCACGAAATATTCTTAAAAAAGCCGTACAGCAGCAGGAAGTTAAATCCGAAGCCGCCCGCGCTGGTGATCAGCATTCCCAAATAATTATCGTACAGCCCCGTGTCGTTGAGAAACCCGTAATATACCGCGAGCGAGCCCGTAGTAGGCAAAAACATTATTATAATAGCGATAAAATAAATCAGATTGCGCCCTCTGAATTTATACTTAGAAACGATATACGCCGTACACGCGCAGACAAACAGCCCCGCGATTACCATTCCTACCGCGAGCGTGATACTGTTAAAGAACATCAGCGGTAAATTAAAATTCAGACTCGGATCGGTAAATATACTTATGTAATTAGAGAACAGCCAATTTTGCGGCAAGCCCATAGGATTATCAAACTGAAATTCCTGCTTTGATTTCAGGGAATTATAAACCAACCAGACGAACGGAAATACCAACGTAACCGCATATATTGCGAACACGACGAAAAATATGCGCAAAACAAAGCGTCCGTTCTGTTTTATGCGATTTTTTCTGGGCGCCGCAAAGGGTCTCGCGCTTTCAGCACGCATACTCCGCTTTGTTTTTAGCGCCGTTATCCACGTCCTCATTCCAATCCCCCGACTGACTTTTTGTGTGATTAATCAGCTTTTTGTCTTTCTTGTTAAAGAAAGACAAAAATATAGCCCGGGCTATATTTTTTGCCGTAACCGGTTACACATAGGCGGTAATTGTAATCGATTACATTTTCTAATAAATTTATTATACTACATTCAATATCAAATAGCAACCCCTTTTAGAAAATTTCTTAAATTATTTTTTGTAAGCCGCCATTGTCATTGCGAGGAGCGGAAAGCGACGTGGCAATCCAGTCTAACTTATCCTTATTACCCTATTCCTTTCTTCACCGCTTACCAATTCTTCTCTTGCCCTCTTTGCCCCATACAATTCTACTTGCCCTCTTCCTTACGCCCTCCTGAGCGCCACTTCGTTCGCGGCATATAAAGAGGGCGAACGTCATTGACGTTCGCCCTCCGCTGTGTTTGCCGTTACACGGCAACCGCGACTTAGCGCGCCTGCCCTGATTTTGACAAGGCTATTACTTCAGCTCGGCAACCGCGCCGGCTTCCTTGAATTTGGCGACCATTTCCTCGGCGGCAGCCTTTGCGACCGCTTCCTTGATTACGCTGGGTGCCTTGTCAACGAGCGCTTTAGCCTCGGCAAGACCGAGACCCGTGATTTCGCGGGCAACCTTAATTACGCTGATCTTGTTAGGACCGACTTCTTTAAGCTCGACGTTGAACTCCGTCTTTTCCTCCTCAACGGGCGCGGCGGCGGCTCCGCCCGCAGCGGGCGCGGCGACGGCCATTGCCGCCGCGGAAACGCCGAACTCGGTTTCCAGAAGCTTACCGAACTCG
>JAITNT010000079.1 GCA_031290295.1 Clostridiales bacterium | reverse complement strand
GTTCGTTAACCACCGTACCCGCATTATATCATACCCGAACATGCGTTTGCAAGCGTTTTTGACAGAAATCGTAAAATATTTTTTGCCAAATTTTACCAATTTTTTATCGCATAAAACCGCCCTTCGCGCGCCTTTATCCGTCTTGCCCCCGCTTCCTCCTCTCTTTGAAAAAGTCCGACAACAGCCCGGCGCAATCCTTTTCCAGCACACCGCCGACGACCTCCGCGCGGTGATTGAGCCTTGCGTCCGAGGCTATGTTAAAAAGCGTACCGCACGCGCCGAACCTCTTGTCGTACGCGCCGAATACCACGCGGTCGAGCCGTGCGGCGACTATCGCGCCCGCGCACATGGCGCAAGGCTCTAAGGTGACATACAGGGTACAGCCCTCCAGATACCAGTTATCCGCCGCGCGGCTCGCCTCCGCTATCGCCAGCATTTCGGCGTGCGCCGTAGCAAGCTTACGCGTCTCCTTCTCGTTGGCGGCGCGGGCAATAATATTGCCGCCCTTGACGATTACGCACCCGATAGGCACCTCCCCGTCCGCCGCCGCCCGCGCTTCCTTAATAGCCTCGCTCATAAATCCTTCATCGTCCGTAAGCACCTTGTACCTCCTTTTAATTCCGCCCAGACGCGAATGCAAGCCGACCAAGCGCGAATAACCCGCCCATACGCGAATGCGCGCAAGAGAACCGACCAAGCGTGAATCGGCGCTACGCTACGGTTAGTGCCTTGCTTGCTTAATCCGATTCAGTCGGACTTCCAACGGGGTCGCTCCGCAAAAATGCGATTTTGCTGCGCTCCAAGTTAATTGCATTGTTGTACGGTTGAAAACTACCCTGCTTATTCCCGTAAACAATACATTTCACCCCATCAATGTCAATGCTAGCGCGCAGTCGAAACATCTCTTCGCCGCTTGCTAGCCGCCCATACGCGAATGCGCGCTAGCTCCGCCGCCTTAGCGGCGGCTTCGACTCGCTTAATCGCATTCGGGCGGACTTCAACGGCATAGTCTTATCCGGGTTATTACCGCGTACTTGTTTAGTACGGGTAAAAGCCGCTCGCGCGCTTCGCGTGGCGCTCGCTAGCGGTACGGTTCACCTTGTCTACTCGTACACAATACAAACCAAACAAGCCCATGTCAATGCTATCGCGCATTCGAAACATCTCTTCGCTGCTTGCTAAGACATTCTAACTTGCCCTTTTTTGTCATTGCGAGGAGCGCCAGCGACGTGGCAATCCAGTTTAACTCTATCCGCTTCCCCTCTTCGCCGCTCGCTAATCATTCTCTTGTCCTCTTTAATTTCCCTCTTCCCCCTTGCTAACCCAAAGCCCCGGATCCGCTTTCGCCCGCCCGACCGACCGCCGCCAGCATTTCAAACGGAACGTCCTTGTTTTTGACAAACTCCGCGGGCAACAAACCGTAACTCACCGGATAGGGCGCGTCCGCGCTTATTATCTCCGCGGTATACGCGGGGATTCCCGGCGTCTGAATGCACCAGTCCTTATAGCCGCCGGCGCTGCCGAGCGCGCCGTCGATAAGGCGGTACCCCGTTAAGTCGGCGAGTATTTGCCCCGTTTCGCGGTCTCTTTGGCGAACGGCGCCGCTCTGCCCGAAATCCCAGTATATTTCCTCGCCCTTGCAATGATAGCTTAGCGTCAACGCCGGCTTAACCTTACGCGTGAACGCCATAAGCGCGCGCGTTTCCGGTTCGCTTGCCGGGGCGGGACCTATGTAGCTTGCGGGCGCGGGCTCGCGGACGTTTTGCGCGCCCGTACCCCAGTCGGCGGGAAAGTTTACATTCAAATCTACCGCGTTGAGGTTCGCCTTCCACAACGTAAAGTCGGTTCCCTCCGCGCCGTTAACCTGCAAAAGAAAGCTTCTCCGCGCTCCGCTCCTCACGGCGTCCAATCCGAATTGCGCGAGGCTTACGCCGTCCGCGTTGACCATGGGTATAAAATATATGCCGCCCGCCGGCTTAAGGCTTATGCGCCGCAAACAGTAGTAGGCTTGCTCTACGGCGAGCTTAGCCGTTATATGCTCGCGGGCATGAATGGCGCTCTGTATAATTATTTGCGCGCCTTGCGCCGACCCGATGTGTACGCACGGTATCATTCTGCCCGCCGCCGTCCACCCGATATAGCTAATCCTCCCGCCGAGCCGCCTCAACCCCCCGATATCGGCAAGCAAATCATTGTACGTATACACAAAATACACCTCCGCGAAATTACGGCGATACCGCCGAGGTAATATATGCGGCGGGCAGCTTCGGAGTGAATAAAACCTATCCGTGTCAATGCTAGCGCGCAGTCGAAACGTCGCCCGCGTTACACGCACACAATACAATTCACTCTATCCTCGTCCTTAGCGAGGAGCGTTAGCGACGCGGCAATCCGGGTTTAACTTGCCCTCTTTCCCCCTTTTCGCCGCTTATCAATCGTTCTCTCGCCCTTTTTCTCCCCTCCCCCGCGGCTACTTGTGATAAGCGCGGTTCGCGTTAATCATGCAAGCGCGGTAAAGCTGTTCTAACAGCATTACGCGCATAAGCTGATGCGGATAGGTCATTTTGCCGAAGCTCAAGCGGTAGTCGGCGCGCGTCTTCAGTCCGTCCGTAAGCCCGTGCGAGCCGCCGATAACGAAGCTGATTACCGCGGACGTCTGCATAAAGAAATTCAGCTTGGCGGACAGCTCGGGACTCGAGGGGTTCTCGCCGTCGCAGTCTAACACTACCGTTGCGCCCGCGGTTATCCTTTTGAGGATTTCCGCGCTCTCCTGCGCGACGGCGCGCGACACGTCGCCCGCCGCTTCCCGCCCGTATTCGGACTCGGGGATTTCGATAACCTCGACGGCGGCGTAAGGCGAAAGACGCTTGACGTATTCGGCGCACGCCTCGGCGAGGTATTTTTCCTTGAGCTTGCCGACGGTTATAATCCGGAATTTCATATTACAGCATTCCCGAAAGCAAGGTTCCGAAGGTCACAAGCGTGCCGAGAATCAGGGCGCATATAAAGAATATTCTGTCCTGCGGACGTATTTTATCCTCGTCCTTGACGGGCAGGCGGACAAACTCCGCGCGACCGGTGTAGGGATTATATTCGGTCTTGTCCGTTTTAAGACGGGTTTTGAGATTTTTTGCGGAATACCGCCGCCAAATAAAAATCAGGCAAAGCGTCTCGACGGCGGCGGCGACCAGCAGCGCAAGCAACACAAAAATTATTTCACCCGTAAGAAAGGAGTTTTGAATAAAGGCGAAGGTGTCCCCGAACGGCAGACCGGCGGAGCTTGCGTAGTCAAGGTACACGCTCATGAAATTATTGACGAAATGCACAATCATGGACGGAAAAATGCTCTTTGTTTTGACGAACAGCAGTCCCATCGTAAAGCCCGCAAAAAAGGTGTACACCGTTTGCATAACGTTGCCGTGAAACAAGCCGAAAAATAACGCGATAAGCAGGATTTTCATGAAATCGCCGCGCGGCTTAGAATCGTGCGCAAGCATACGTCCCGTAATCGCGCGGTCGGCGACCTCCTCGCAAAACCCCGGCGTTATCGCCGTCGTGAATACCGACAGCAGAAATATTCCTAACGTTGTTACGGGGTCGCCCGGCAAGCTGCGCGGCATCATAAAGCCGACGCCGAGCAACCAGAGCGTGTTCATGTATGAAATAAATATTGTGACGCCGAAGCCCGACACGCCGATTAGCACGCTGATAAGCACGGTCAGCCACGACACCTTGCGGAATCCCAGCTCGCGGGCAAGCGCGCGCGGCCGCAGCCGTTCGGTAAGCCCGATTACCAAAATCGGTATTATAGCGAACCCCAAAAGCTGCATAGCGAGCGCGGAAAAAAGCTCCGCGCCGACCTCGCTCATGCTCTGAAACAAGCCGAACGCGCTCAACATACGCATTAAAGCAAGATACAATACGGAGAACAGCACCAGTCCGCTCGCGATAAGATAACGCTTACGGTTAGACGGCGGCTTCCGCGTCTTAGTCATTTCCGTTTCACTCATTAATTTTCCTCCTAAAGTCCCGGAACGGTTATTCCCGCGCCTTCCATCACGCCCATAACAAAGGCGATCAGCCACATAAGGGCGTACGCGCCCGCGGTAACCGCCAGTATGACGATTGCGAGCGTTCTTTTGCTCCTGATCTGCGCCGCGACTCTGTGATTATACTCCGCATCCGCCGCTTCGCGCGCTTCCGTTACGGAAACGGGGTCGGCGGTGTTGTGCGGCGGCAGCGGCACCCATGTTTTTTTGGCGTAAAGCTCGCCGACGGCCGCATCGTATTCCGCGCGGTAACGCAGGTCGTTCGCGTCGCGTCCGACGAACGCCGCCCCTCCGGTATCCGCCCGGGCGGCGGCCGCGCCGCCGCGCTTTTGCCCGCGGAACAGCCGCACAAAAAGATTATTCCGGATATTGCCGGTTACGGCGTCGGCAAGCAGCGTTACGCCCGCCAAAAACAACAGGACGACCGGAACGGCAAGCGCATATACCGCCCGGTCGGGTATAGCCAGCTCGAAGTCGAAGCGCGTAAACTCAAAGATAAGGGCGATAGCGTTATTTGAAAAATGCCCGATTATGCCGACCCAAAGCGAGCCCGTCCGCAGCACGAAATACGCGAGAACCACGCCCAGCACGAACTGATGTATCAGCTGGTCGGGATTCATATGGTACAGCGCGAACAACGCGCCGTTAAGCAGAACCGCAAAAACCGTACCGATTTTTTTCGTGCCGTTCAATAAAAGTCCGCGGAACAGCAATTCCTCGCCGAACGCGGGCAGCAGAGCTATCCCGACGGTATAAAGCACGACCTCGCCCGCGTTGTTCGCGGTAAGGTTATCCAGCACGGCTGTACCGTCGGCGGTGCCGGGCGTAACGTAGCCCGTCAAGGAAAGAAGATCGGCGTACGCCGTACATGCGAGAAGCGTGGCAAAAATGCAAACAAACACGACGGGCGGTATAAGAAGCCCGGCTAACGTCGGCGGCTTTTTAAGACCGACGGAGGCGAAATAATCGATTTTTGCCTTCCGCATAAATACGAGGTAAAGCCCGATTAGTCCGAATTGCAGCGGCGCGGTGTTTATAATCACGTACCAGACGCTGTCTTTAGGAACAAATAAAGCCGGTACCGCCAAAATAAGGGACAGCACTATTACTACGCCTAGCCCTAACAGCAACGCGAGCGCGCCGTCGAACGACCGAATAAATTTTCTTTTTTCCCCAAGCAACCGATTACTCATGCTTCCCCTTTTTATGATATCCTGAATATGCCCGTAGGGACGCTTTGCACGGCTACCGCCACAAAAACCTCTCTTCCGGGCGCGAACCCCTCTTCCTCTAACCGTCTTGCTACCGATTCGTACGCAAGCGAGGGCGCGTTATTCTGCTCGGAAAGATGCCCCAGTATCAGCTGTCTTACGCCTCCGCGCGCGCACCGCACGGCGGCCTCGGCGCAATCCGCGTTGGACAAATGCCCGCGGTTAGACAAAATGCGGCGCTTAAGCTGCGCGGGATAGCGCGGATTAGCCAGAAGCATGTCCACGTCGTGGTTGGCCTCGAGCAAAACGATATCGCTGTCCGAAATATTTTGCGCCGTCCGTTCGGGCAATATACCGAGATCGGTAAGCACGGAAATTTTTCGTCCCGCCGAGTATACCGAGCAGCCTATGCAGGGCACGTCGTGACTGACGGTAACGGGCGAAACCGTAAGCTCGCCGATAAAAAAATCGTTATCGTCTATTTCCACAATATTAGTATACCCGCCGAGCAATTCCGATATAACCGGCGCGGTTTTATAATGCACATAAACGGGCGTTTTGTACCTCTTGACCCACACCGGCAAGCCGCCCGTATGGTCGATATGCGCGTGAGTAATAACAATCCCCTCTATTTCTCCGGGGCTGACATAGGCGTATTCTAACCGTTCCTTTAGCGTGCGTGCGGAAAGCCCCGCGTCCACCAAAATCTTGGTTCGCTCACCCTCTATCAAAGCCGAATTCCCTTTACTGCCGCTCCCTAGCGCGCAAATAGACAAGCCCACTTACACTTACCGATATCCTTAAAAAAATTGCTAATAAAATTATTATAATCCTTTCCCGCTGATTTTGCAAGCAAACCGATCAAACGTGAATGCGCGCTCCGTTCACCGCCTGCGGCGGCTCAACTCGCACGAAGCGCATTCAGTCGGGCTTAATACGGGGTTGCTCCGCAAAAATGCGCTATAGCTAGCGCTCCGTCTTGGTTGCATTGCCCACCTTGTCATACGGCTATCATATTGACGATAAGGTCGACGACCGAACGCGGCGTGTAGAACTCGCCGCCTTTCTGCCCGAACTTCTTTGAAAACTCGCCGAGGAAAAACTCGTAGCACTTTCCGAAAAAGTCACCTTTCATGTTCTCGGTGGAAAGTTGGTTTGTGAATAGGTTCACAAGCTCGCCTAAGCGTCGTTTGTCTACGTCGCCGCGTGAATAGACCTTTGGCAATATCCCTTTTAATTCGGGGTTGTCCTTTTCGATTTCTAAGAGAGCCTCGTCTAAAATCTTGCCGATTTCCTCGGTCTTAGAACGCGTCGATATGTAACTCCACCGCGACTTTTCGGGCATCCAGAAAATATTCTCGGCGGCGTATGAGTCCCTGAATTCCTCGAACCCATCGCCCTCCGCCGCAAGTTCTGCGTGCTTATTTTCATATCTATCGGAAACGTACTTCAAAAAGATAAGCCCGAGACAAAGGTTCATATAGTTATTCGGCATCACCGCGCCGATTAACTTACAAGCCGCGTCCCATAGCGTCTTTTCAAGTTTTAT
>JAITNT010000249.1 GCA_031290295.1 Clostridiales bacterium | reverse complement strand
CGATAAGCGAATCCAAATAACTCCAGTTAATAACCTTTTCAGGCAAGTATTTAACGGTTTTGATATCGTATTCGTCACTCGAACGCATAAGCGCCAAGCTGCCGTCCAGGTGCCTGAATTTGTACGACAGCGGTAAACCGATATTGCTTTTCGGATCGTAATTCCCGAGCATGGCGGATATTATTTTGTCAAAATCCTTCGCCGCGGCGGCGGTCGCAATCTTGTTAGAATCCTCCTGGCTGCCGCCGTAAACAAAACAACTTATGTCGGTATCGTGACTTTGGACGATGGTTTTTAGGTTGCTGTCGGCCGTTATTTCGCCGATCAACTTGTTTCCGAAAGAAGCGGTTAACTCATTTTCAATTTGCTTCTTGCTGAAATTCGATTGAATTGAAATCATTACCATTCGACCGTAAGAAACGGACGCCACATAAGTAGGAATTTTGCTGGCCGGAATAGCGGTCTTCAGTTGCTCGTTGGTTACCGTATTTGCAAAAAAATCATATTCGGCCGCGGGTCTTGAAACGTCTACCGTATAATAAACCTGTTTTAATACCATTACCAAATTGGTCGACTTATTCATGTTAGAAAAACTGAATTTGTCTTTCATATCCACGCCGTAGCCTTTATATCCCATTCCTATGCCGAGCTGAAAATCCTGTTCGCTTTCGATTTCATGTATGCTGAATGACAATTGCCCGTGAGTCGTTATATCCCCCGAACCCAATATGCCGTTAATAATCAAACGTATTCCTTCGCGCATGGTGTCCGTCCGGGGAGCTTGTACGATTGTAGAAATCGGCGCGCTCGAATTGCCGATCCAGCCCTCGGCTCCGCCCAAGGAAATCGAGAGCGGCGCTTGGGCAATCGATATCGGGGTCATCGTTTCGATATCGACTAGCGCGCCCGGATAAAAAATATCGTTATCCATGCCGTAGCCGCATAACTCGTCGTATGTAGCCGAGGCTTTTCTGCTGCTGTAGCTGACCTCGTGCTTATCGTCGGCGCTGAGCGAATAGCCGTTGCTTACGGCTTCCTCTTGCGTCAAAGGCGTATCGCTAACCGTAAAGCCCACGACCCCCGCGGGATTTTTTGAAAACACAACGCTCGGATTTTCATCGCCACCGGATAAACCGCACGCCGATAATAAAAGCGCGGCGGCCAACGTCATTATAACGACCGCCAAAATGTTCTTCTTTTTCATAGTAAATGCCTCTCCGTAATTTTATTATAAATTTCATAGAGTACATTACTCTATGAAAAAACGGAAAGCAAAACCGGCTGACGGTTGTTCCAAAACACACAAAAAGTACCCGTTCACATTGAAAAAACGAAAAAATATACGCCGCACACAAACAGCCATATCAAAAACACTTCTAAAAGTATGAAAAAATTTGTAAAAAGGTGTAAAAATATTGTATAAAATTGTGAAACGTGCTATACTTATTATCAGAATTTCATAGAGTAATGTACTATATGAAATTTGCGTATTGTTGTATCGAAAAAAGGAAGAATAAGAATCCTCTTTTCTCATTTCTCGTTTCGCATTACCGCATACAGTAAGCGGTTTCCGGATTGCCGCGTCGCTTTCAACTCCTCGCTAAGGACAAATACAGTTTGTTACCGTATACAATACATTTCATTCTATCCATGCCCGTGCCACCCGTACCGAATACAATTAAAACTCCGCCTCTGTCAATGCTAGCGCGTAGTCGAAACAAACTCTAGCGCCGCTTTCAACGCCCCATGTACAATTCTCTTGCCCCCCCTTTCTCCCGTCTTTGCCGGAACGAACGCATCAAAATTTTGATTTCTTTTTTCGCGGGTTTCCCGCGAAAAAAGCCCTATGACAGCCTTTTGCGGTGAGCGTCAGCGGAGCAAAAGGCGTAAAAAGGGGTGAATGCCGCGCGCTATAAGCGCACGGCAGAGAGGGAAAAGCGTAGAGCGTAAAGGGATTTATCCCGCACGCGACATAGCTTGTCCCCCTTAATCGGAGTGAACGAAAATCCTCTAGGATTTTCGTTCACTCCGATTCGTCGTAATCCTCCAAAAATACGTGCTTTTCGCCGCCTTTTTTGCAGCCTATTACCGTGTCTAAATTTATGTTGTACATGCTGTTATAAATATTCATATCGGCGGCGGGATTAAGCTTCTTCAGCTCCCTTATCAGCCGCTTTATTTGGTCGCGCTTGCCGCCGCCCGCGCCGTCCGTGCATACCGCGCAATTTTCGGTAAAACGGCACGCGCATTGTATGAACTGCAAGCCGTTATGATTCCGCCACGCTATAATATCCCTTTCGGGGACGCGGTACAGCGGACGGATAAGCTCCATGCCCTTAAAATTATCGCTCTTCAGCTTAGGTCGCATAGACTGAATGCGCCCGTTATAAATAATGCCGAGCATAACCGTTTCGATAACGTCGTCGAAGTGGTGTCCGAGCGCGATTTTATTACACCCGCGCGACTGCGCCTCGGCGTAAAGCGCGCCCCGCCGCATACGCGCGCAGAGGTAGCACGGCGAGCCGCCCGCGCTTGCTACCGCCGCGAAAATATCGGACCCGAATATCTCGACGGGAATATTCAAAAGCCGCGCGTTGCTTTCGATTTGCTGACGGTTAATCGCGTTATAGCCGGGATCCATGACGAGGTACACCGCCTCGAAGTTATCGCGCCCGTGCCGTTTAAGCTCCTGCACGCATTTAGCCATAAGCATGGAATCCTTGCCGCCCGAAATACAGACCGCTATCCTGTCGCCGTCCCTGATAAGCTCGAACTCCTTTACCGCCGCAGTGAACTTATTCCAGATTTTCGACCGGTAAGTCGTTATAAGGCTTTTTTCGATTTCTTTATAGCTTTCCATACCGCCCTCCGGCGACCAGCGCGTCGCGCACCCTTTGCAACGCGGAAACAAAGCCGTCGATATCGTCCTCCGCGGTAAGGTGGCTCAGGCTTACGCGGAAGGACGCGAGCGCGCGTTTTTTGTCCCCGGTTACCGCAAAAACGGCCTTAGAGGGACTGCCCGTCGGCGAGCATGCGGACTTTACGGACACGCAAACGCCCTCCGCCCCGAGCGCGTCCTTGACCGCCTCCGCCTTGAACCCGGTAAGGCTCATATTGAGTATGTGCGGCAAGGCGTCCGGGGGGCTGTTGACGACTACCCCGGGCAAGGCCTTCAGCCGCTCTCTAAGCCCGCGGTTAAGCGCGCCGACGCGCGCGAGGCGCGCGAGGCGTTCTTCGAGCGAGCACTCTAACGCCGTCGCGGCGGCGGCTATAAGCGCAAGCGCGGGCGTGCCGCCCCTGTACAGGGACGCGCCGCCGCCGTGGACGAGCGGCGTAAGCACGGTATTCTCCCCGCGCAACAAAAACGCCGCCCCCGCCGGTCCGTAAAACTTGTACGCGGTAAAGGACAGCGTGTCGATACCGTCGAGCGCGATCGGGATTTTGCCCGCCGCCTGCGCCGCGTCCACGTGCAGCCGCGCGGGATACGCCCCGACGATGCGCGCGATATCGGCTATCGGCTGTACCGTGCCCAGCTCGCCGTCCGCGTACGAAACGGAAACCAGCGCGGTGTCGGGCCTGATAAGCGTTCCGAGCGCCGCCAAGTCGATTTTGCCGTCGGGCTTTATCGGGATAATATCCGTCTCGAACCCTTTCGCTTTGAGGTAGGTAACCGCGCCGCCCGTCGATATGTGCTCAAGACCGGTCGTGAGTATGTGCCTGCCGTACGCGCCGTACGTTTCGGCGATACCCTTGACCGCGAGGTTATTCGCCTCGCTGCCCGACCCCAGAGGTATAAGCTCGTACGCCTCCGAGCCTGCAAAGCACGCCTTAATCCGCGCGCACTCCGCTTTCAGCCTGTCCGCCGCTCTCAAGCCGAGCGGGTGCGTAGAATTAGGGTTGGCGAAAAATTCGCGCTGCGTTCTCACATAGGCCTCGAGCGAGCGCGGATCTATCGGCGTTTGGGCGGCGTAATCGAGGTATATCATCGTCAAGCCTTGGCAAAAACCGTACCGGCAAAGCGCGCGGACGATACGGCGTCCTTACCGTAAAAATCCGCGCCGATTGCGCGCGCGTAGTCCGCGGTAAGCACCGCGCCGCCCACCATGATAACGCAGTCGGGCGCGGCCTGTCTGACGGCGGTAATCGTATCCTTCATGTTAGCCACCGTAGTGGTCATCAGCGCGGAAAGCCCGAGAAGCTTTATGTTGTGACGGCAAACGGCGTCAACGACGTCTTTTATGTCCACGTTCCTGCCCAAATCGATCACGTCAAAGCCGTAGTTCTCCAGCACGGTCTTGACGATATTCTTGCCGATATCGTGGATATCGCCCTTGACGGTGGCGAGCATAACCGTACCCTTCGCGTTGCCGCCCGTCTCCTTAGGAAAAGCTTTTTTCAGCTCGTCGAAACCGATTTTCGCGCTTTCGGCGGAAGCGATTAATTGCGGAAGATATAGCTTGCCGCTCTCGAAATCGCGCCCTACGGCGTCAAGCGCGGGGATTAACTCGCCGTCGATTACCTCTAACGGCGTTTTGCTTTCCAACGCCTTTCTCACCGCGAAGCCGGTCGATTTCAAGCCCTTGCGTATGCAGTACGCGATATCGGGCGTTCCGACCCCTTCGGGCGGCACGGATGATGCGGAAACGGAATAATCCGAAATATATTTTTCCGCCTTTTTGTCGATGTTTTTTAGCACGCAGTACGCGCGGAAAGCGGCGCGCGCGCTTTCGATATTCGGGTTCATAATCGCCAGGTCAAGCCCGCGCTCCAGCGCCAAGGTAAGAAAAGCCGCGTTGACGTGCTCGCGCCCCGGCATTCCGAACGAAATATTCGACACCCCGAGCGCGGTTTTGACGCCGAGCCTTTTGATACGCCCGAGCGCGTCGAGCGTTTGGGCGGCCTGCGCCTGTTCGGCGGCGGCGGTAAGCGTGAGCGCGTCGATTATGACGTTCTCCCTGCCGATACCGTACCGCGAAGCGGCGGCGATAATTTTTTCGGCGATTTTTACGCGCGCCGAGGCGTTTTGCGGAATCCCGCGCTTGTCAAGAGTAAGCCCGATTACCGCCGCGCCGTATTTTTTGACCACGGGCAGTATACGGTCGAGCACCTCGTCGTCGCCGTTGACGGAATTGACTATGGCCTTGCCCGCATAACGCCGGAGCGCGGCGTCCACGCAGCGCGCGTCCGAGGAATCGATTTGAAGCGGCAGCACGGTTACCGCGCCGACCGCCGAAATCGCGCGGAGCATAAGCTCGGTTTCGTCCTCGCCCGGCACGCCCGCGTTAATATCGAGAATATCCGCGCCCGCGTCCTCCTGCTCGATCGCCTGCGCGGATACATAACCGTAGTCGCCCCGCGACAAGGCCTCTCTGTACGCCTTTTTGCCCGTGGGGTTAAGCCTTTCGCCCACGATAACGGGGCGGTCTACCGTAAGCGTCCGCACGGCGGAGCAGACGACGAGCCGTTTTTTTATCGGCTTCCGCTTTTTGGGAACGGTGCCGCTA
>JAITNT010000242.1 GCA_031290295.1 Clostridiales bacterium | reverse complement strand
TCATGATACTCGTAATCAAGAAAAATCACGAAAAAAAACAGCTCGACAATCTCATGTCTTGGATAAAAAAGCTCGGACTCAAAATTAACGTCAGCGAGGGCGAAAATTCTCTCGTTCTCGGCCTTGTCGGCGACACCTCCTTGGTGGATATCGATCTTATCCGCGCTATGGATATCGTTGAAACCGTCAAGCGTATTCAGGAGCCTTACAAAAAAGCAAACCGCAAATTTCATCCCGAAGACACCGTTATAGAGATAAGCGGACGTAAAATCGGCGGCGATAATTTCACCTTTATCGCGGGTCCCTGCTCAGTAGAAAGCGAGAAGCAAATCGTAGGCATAGCGGAAGCCGTCAAGGCGGCGGGCGCGTCCTTCCTGCGCGGGGGAGCGTACAAGCCGCGCACCTCGCCGTACGCCTTTCAGGGGCTGCGCGAGACGGGACTGGATCTTCTCTTTAAGGCGCGGGAGGAAACGGGGCTGCCTATAGTAAGCGAGCTGATGAGCACGCAGCATCTGGAGCAATTTAAGGACGTGGATATAATCCAAATCGGCGCGCGCAACATGCAGAATTTCGAGCTTCTCAAGGAGGTCGGCCGCTCCGACAAGCCTATCCTCCTTAAACGCGGGCTAGCCAACACTATCGAGGAATGGTTAATGAGCGCGGAGTACGTTATGTCCGAGGGCAACACGCGCGTTATCCTCTGCGAACGCGGCATCCGTACCTACGAGCCGTTCACGCGGAACACGCTCGACCTCTCGGCGATTCCCATTCTCAAGGAGCTTACCCATCTGCCGGTAATAGTTGACCCGAGCCACGCGACGGGGCTTGCAAGGCTCGTACCGCCTATGTCGCTTGCCGCGGCGGGCGCGGGCAGCGACGGTCTGATAATAGAAGTGCATAACGACCCCAAGAACGCCCTTTGCGACGGCGCGCAAAGTATCATTCCGGCGCAATTTGAGGAGCTTGTCAAGCGTATCGGGGTAATATTGCCTCTCGTAAACAAAAAACGGAGTTAAGCGTGAATATCGGAATTATCGGGCTGGGCCTGATGGGCGCAAGCCTAGGAAAGGCCATACTTAAAAAAACCGGGCATACGGTATACGGCTATGATATCTCGGAGGAAACCCTGCTTAAGGCCGGGCTTGTCGGGGCGATTAATTATCCGCTTGCCGATATCGGCTGCGATAAGCTTGACCTTATGCTTATAGCGGTTAATCCGCGCGATTTTAAGTCCGCCTTTCTTGCCGCCGCGCATTACCTAAAAAAGGACGGCACCGTCGCCGACATATGCGGCAACAAATCGCAGATTGTCGCGGACATGAAGGCGCTGTCGGCGGAGTTTAGAGAGCTTGTTTTTATCGCGATGCACCCTATGGCGGGGCGTGAGTTTTCGGGCGTTTTACATTCTACCCCGACGCTGTTCGAGCGCTCGTCCGCGCTTATAGTTCCCGTAACTATGGATATTGCCGCAATGCAAACGCTCAAAACCCTCTTGACCGATATCGGCTTCGGCGAGGTGCTGCCGACTACCGAGCGCGTGCATGACGAGATTATCGCATATACCTCGCAGCTTGCGCACATCGTTTCCTCCTGCTACGTGCAGAGCCCGACGGCAATACGGCATGACGGCTTTTCCGCGGGAAGCTTCCGCGATCTTACCCGGGTGGCGCGCATGAACCCGCGCATGTGGACGGAGCTTATCGCGGATAACCGCGATAACGTGCTTGCCGAGCTTGACAGATTTATAGCCGATATGTCGGGCTTTAGGGACGCCTTACGCGCGGGCGACGAGACCGCGCTCAATAGCTTTTTTAGCGAAGGCAACGAAAAAAAGACCCTGATAGAAAAAAATACGCGCGAGCGGAGGAAAAGCAATTCATGAAAAGAATCCGTATAGACGCTTCTAGAGCTTACGACGTATTGCTCGGCGGCGGGTTGCTTCACGAGGTCGGCAGCTTAGTCAAGCCGATAGTCAAAGGCCGCACGGTCGCTCTGGTGACGGACTCCAACGTGGCGGCGCTTTACGGCGCGCGGATAAGCGAGGCTCTCACCCTTAGCGGGTACGCCGTCGTTACCTTTGTTTTCCCCGCCGGAGAGGAAAGTAAAACCGCCGAAACCTATGTCGGACTGTTGGAATTTCTCGCCGAAAACCGCCTTACCCGGCAAGACGCCGTCGTCGCGCTCGGCGGCGGCGTAACGGGCGATATGGCGGGCTTTGCCGCGGCGACATATTTGCGCGGCGTCGCGCTCATTCAGATACCGACTACCCTGCTTGCGATGGTCGATTCCTCCGTAGGCGGCAAGACGGCTATCGACCTGAAGCAGGGCAAAAACCTTGTCGGCGCGTTTTATCAGCCCGCGCTCGTAATTACGGATACGGACACGCTCAAAACGCTGCCCGAGGCTCAACTTGCCTGCGGCATGGCGGAGGTAATCAAGACGGGAGTACTCTCGGGCGGCAGGCTGTGGCGCTTGCTTAAAGCCAAGCCGCCCGGTATCGCGGACGAGGAAATCATCGAGCTTTGCATATGCTATAAGCGCGACGTCGTCAAAGCCGACGAATTTGAAAACGGCGCGCGCGCGCTCCTGAATCTCGGTCATACCGTAGGACACGCCGTCGAGAAGCTTTCGGGCTTCACCGTTCCGCACGGCGAAGCCGTATCGATCGGACTCGCCAAAATTGCCGAAGCCGGCGTGAAAAACGGGACGCTGGAAGCCGCCGCCTGCGCGGAAATTATCGCTATGCTGAAGAAAGAAAATTTGCCCGTCGCCTCGCGGTACACGCTCAAGGAATTAACCGGCGTTTTTTCAAGCGACAAAAAGAGCGAGCGGGACGCGATTAAGCTCATTGTTATTAACGGTATCGGCGATTGCGGGATAATGCGTGCGGCATGGGACAAGGCGGAGGAATATTTAGCATGAGGGTTGTTCTGACGCCGCATAAGTTCATCGGAAGCGTGCGCGCTATCCCCTCTAAATCACATCTGCACCGCCTGCTGACCGCCGCCGCGCTAAGCGGAGAAAAAACCTTTATCGAGGGGTACTCGGACTGTGAGGACGTTCAAAAAACCGCGGGCTGCCTTTCCGCGCTCGGCGCCGTAATCGATACGGCCGCCGACGGTTACGAGGTAGTACCGCGCGCACGCACCATGAGCGAACCCGTGCTTGACTGCGGAGAAAGCGGAACGACCCTGCGCTTTATGCTTCCTGTTGCCGCCGCGCTCGGATATAACGCAACCTTTACGGGAAGCGAGCGACTTTTTTCCCGTTCCTCCACTCCCCTTCTTGAGGCTCTGAAATCGGGCGGTATAGACATAAGCGCCGCGCCGCGCAGGCTCGGCGGCAAATTGCGTCCGGGCGAATACCGCATACGCGGCGACGTAAGCTCGCAATTTATATCGGGACTTCTCTTGGCGCTGCCGCTTACGGGCGGCGACTGCGTTATACGCGTAGAGGGCAAAATTGAAAGCGCGAATTACATTACTATGACTCTCGAGACGCTTAAGCTTTTCGGCATAACGGTAAGGACGGAGGCAAACGAATACTACATTGCGGGCGGACAAAAATACCGCTCGCCCGGCACGGTAAGGGCGGAGGGCGATTGGTCGAACGCCGCGTTTTGGCTAACCGCGGGCGCCTTGAACGGCGACGTTACCGTGAGCAATCTTAACCTAAGCTCGGAGCAGGGAGACAAGGAAATTATGAACGTGCTCGAACGGGCGGGAGCCTGCGTAACCCGCGGTAAAACTTCGGTAAACGTAAAGTCCGCGCCCGCGCTCAAAGCCGTCAGCCTCGACGCCGCCGATATACCCGACTTGGTTCCCGTAATCGGCATTTTGTGCGGAGCGGCAAGCGGTACATCGATAATAAAAAACGTCGGCAGGCTGCGCGATAAGGAAAGCGACCGTCTTGCGGCGATTATCGAGACGCTCGCCGCTTTAGGCGTTACCGCAAGCTATGAGGACGGTCTTAAAATAACGGGCGGCGCGGTTACGACCGCGGGCGGTCATAATAAACGCCCCTTCACGGGCGGCAGGATAAGCGGCTATAACGACCATCGCATGGTTATGTCCGCCGCCGTCGCTTCTCTTCTGGCGGACGGCGAGATACAGATTGACGGCGCGCAGGCGGTGAACAAAAGCTATCCCGATTTTTTCGCGCATTTAGCTTTACTCGGAGGTAAATTTAATGTTCTTGACTAACAAGGGTATCGATTTGAGAATCGGCGGCGCCTCGCACGGCGATAAAATTACCATGCTTCTTACGGGCGTACCTAAGGGCGTCCGCATTGACCAGGCTAAGCTGCAGCGGTATCTTGACCGCCGCAAAAGCGTGCCGTC
Organism: Clostridiales bacterium; assembly: GCA_031290295.1. Taxonomy (GTDB): domain Bacteria; phylum Bacillota; class Clostridia; order Christensenellales; family DUVY01; genus JAITNT01. The sequence continues at coordinate 1,657 of JAITNT010000242.1, read as the reverse complement.
CGACTACTCGACGCCGCGCCGCGAGCCCGACCTGATTGAATTTGACGAAGGTCTGGATAACGACGGCATAGCCTCGGGCGGCGATATCGCCGCGCACATAAAAAACACTAACGTCAAAAGCGCGGATTATGCCGAAACCGCGTTTATACCGCGCCCCTCTCACGCCGATTATCCCGCGTATGTCAAATTCGGCGGCAAAGCGGATGCGGCGGGCGGCGGTAAATTTTCGGGCAGACTCACGGCGCCGCTCGTAATCGCGGGAGGCATTGCCGTACAGCTTCTCGAGGAGCTAGGGATTTCCGTAGGCGCGTATATTGCGGAAATCGGCGGCATCAAGGGCGAAAGCTACCTCGACCGCGACATAACGCAAGCGGAAATAGACGCCGTAAAAGCAAACGCTTTCCCGGTAATTAACGACCGCAACGCCGACAAAATGCTCGACGCGATAAAAAAAGCCCGCGCGGATTGCAATTCGCTCGGCGGAATAATCGAGAGCGCGGCGTTCGGGCTGCCGACGGGACTCGGCGACGCGCTGTTCGACGGCTTAGAAAGCCGTGCGGCGGCGATTTTATTCGGTATTCCGGCGGTAAAGGGCGTAGAGTTCGGCAGCGGTTTCGGTATTGCCCGAATGACCGCCCGCGAGGCTAACGACGCGTACTTCGCGGACAACGGCAGAGTATTCACGCGCACTAACCATAACGGCGGAATTCTGGGCGGCATGACTACGGGTATGCCCGTGCGCGTGCGAATCGCCGTAAAGCCAACCCCCTCCGTTTCACAGCCGCAGCAAAGCGTCGATCTCACAAAATCGGAAAACACCGTCCTCACCGTGCGCGGACGGCACGACGCGTGTATCGTGCCGCGCGCGGTCGTTGCCGTAGAATCCGCGCTCGCGCTCGCAATTTTGGACTGCATATATACAAGCCCTAAAGAAACACTGTAAACAAAATAAAATATAGAGGAAAAGCTTATGAACAAATTAGAGGAATACCGTCAAAAAATCGATGCCTTGGACGACAAAATCGCAGAGGCGTACGACGGGCGCATGGCGCTTTCTAAGCTGATAGGTATCGAGAAGAACAATATCGGCAAGCATATCGGCGACCCCGCGCGCGAGAAAAACATACTTAACCGCCTTGCCAAAGCCGTCGACCCCGGGATACGCGTTTATCTCAAGCAGCTGTACGCCGCTGTGTTCGACACGAGCAGGGCGTACCAAAGCCGTTTTTCCAACGTTACGTCGGACATTACCGAGAAGCTCTCCGCGGCCCTCAGGGAAAAACCCGATTTCCCGGAATCGGCTACCGTCGCCTGTCAGGGCGTGGAAGGCTCATACTCTTATCTTGCGACGGAAAGGCTCTTTCCGCTATCGGATATAACGTATTTCAAAAGCTTCGAGGCGGTGTTTAACGCCGTAGAAAGCGGGCTGTGCGAATACGGAATGCTCCCGATAGAAAACAGCTCGGTAGGCTCGGTAGACGCGGTGTACGACCTCATGAAGCGGCATAAATTCTACATCGTAAAAAGCATAAGACTGCGGGTCGAGCACAGCTTGCTCGCCCCCAAGGGCGTCAAGCTGTCGGATATCAAGGAGGTGTTCTCTCACAACCAAGCGTTATCGCAATGCGGCGGCTACCTCGCGAAGCTCAAGGGCGTA
>JAITNT010000241.1 GCA_031290295.1 Clostridiales bacterium | reverse complement strand
AGATAAGCGTTTCGATTATTTGACAAGTCGAGTTTGTGAATAAACTCCCTTACGGTGTTAGGCAAACCGCCTCCATACACAGGAAATACAAAGCCGATTCGTTCATATTGTACCCGTTGTAAATCACCGCTGTGCTTAGCCATAGGTTCTACTTCACAAAGCGGTAGTTTATTAGCTATATCCTTTGCAACCTTCAGGCTATTCCCTGTTCCCGTGAAATAGAAAATTATATTCTTTAGCATAGTATTACCTCACTTCATTCAAATGTTTAATCATTTTATCTTAACATTAGCGCTTATAGTGTTCCTCTATCTCAAAAGCTAATTTGCAGCTTCCGCTTTATTCTGTCAAATTTATCGCTTGTCGAAACTCTATCGCCGCTTTCAGCGGCCCGTACACAATTAACTCCGTTCCTCGCCTTACTTGGTTATGGTTACCTTGTTCAGACCGCGCGGAGCGTCGGGGTTGAGGTTTCTCGCTATCGAGAGCGCGTTGGCAAAAAGCTGCGCGCTTACCGCGTAGCAGAACGGGAGCGCCGCGTCCTCCGCCTTAGCTACCGTTACGACGGCGGCGCACGGCGCGGTTACGGGCTTGTCGGAAAAAATAATCAGCCTTGCGCCCGCGTTGCGCAGCTTGACCTCCATTTCCGTCATGTCCTTATCGCTCACGTCCGAGGGCATGAGCAGTATGACGGTCGTCTTGTCGTCTACCATGGCGAACGGCCCGTGGTGAAAATCGCTCGCCGCGTAGCAGCGCGCCTTGATATAGGTGGTTTCCTGTATTTTTAACGCGGTTTCCTGCGCCACCGCGTAGGTCAAGCCTCTGGAAAGCACAAAGCAATCCGTATTATCCTTCAAGGCTCTTGCGGCAAGCGCGATACTCTCCGCGTTATTGACGGTTTTTTGCACGGCTGCGGGCACGCCCGCAAGCGTTTTTTTGAGTTCGGCGTCCCCGCTTAATTCGGCGGCAAGCAAGGCAAGGGCGTACATTTGAGCGGAAAAGGTCTTTGTCGCCGCTACGCTCAGCTCCGGTCCCGCGCCGAGATCGATGTGATAATCGGCCGCCGCCGCCATAGGGCTGTCCGTGTTGTTCGTTATGCTTACGGTAACGGCGCCGTTTGCTTTAGCGCGCGCCAAAACCTCGAGCGCATCCGCCGCCTTACCGCTCTGCGACACGCCTATAACAAGGCTGTTCACAAATTTCAGCTTGCCGTTATACAGCGAAATCACGCTCGGGGCGGCAAAGCTCACGGGCAGTCCGCAATAAATTTCCTCGAGATACTTAAAATAATTACAGGCGTTATCGCTCGAACCGCGCGCCGCCATAGTTATCTGCGTAACTCCGCGCTTCTTAACCTCCGCGGCAATCGCCCTAAAGGTTTTTTCGTTAAGCGCGTAAAGCCTCTCGAGGACGGCGGGCTGTTCGCAAATTTCCTTGAACATCAGTGTGTTTTTCACAATATTTTCTCCTTGCGGACGTTTTTTTATATATAGCGGACGAAACCGTCCGCAAAAGCGTTTTTTATCCGAAAATTAAGCGTAATACTCCGCAAACCCCGTCTGCGCGGCTTGGCGTTTGGTTTGCTTGCCCTTGAACCCGCACGGATTCTTCGACTGCCATCTGAAGGTGTCGCGGCACATTTCGTCAAGCCCCTTTTCCGCTTTCCAGCCGAGCAGACCTGCCGCCTTGGACGCGTCCGCGTAGCACTCGGCGATATCGCCGCCGCGCCTGCCGACGATTTTGCGGGCAATTTCGTGCCCGCAGGCCTTCTCATAAGCGCGAACCACCTCGAGCACGCTGTAGCTCTCGCCCGTGCCGAGATTAATCGCCTCGCAGCCTAATCCGTCAAGCTTCCTTATCGCGGCGACGTGCCCTCTCGCGAGGTCGGTAATATGAATGTAGTCGCGCTTCCCGGTGCCGTCCGGAGTCCCGTAATCGTCGCCGTAAACGGACAGGCATTCCAGCGTGCCCGCCGCCACGCGCGCGATATACGGCACAAGATTATTCGGAATTCCTTGCGGGTCCTCGCCGATAAGCCCCGATTCGTGCGCGCCTACCGGGTTAAAATAGCGCAGTAAGGCGATATCCCACGCGGGGTCTGCAAAATGCAAATCGGTAAGAATGTTCTCTATCATGAGCTTAGTCGCGCCGTAAGGGTTCGTGGTGCGCAGCGCGCAGTCCTCCGTTATGGGCAGTCTTTCCGGCGAGCCGTAAACGGTGGCCGAGGAGCTGAACACAAATTTTTTGCAGCCGACCTCCGCCATAACCTCCAAAAGCTTCAGGGTGCTGATAAGATTATTTTCATAATATTTAAGCGGAATAGCGACGCTTTCGCCCACGGCTTTCAGTCCCGCGAAATGAACCGCGGCGTCTATTTTGTGCTCGTTAAAAATGCGGTGCAGCAGAGCCTTGTTCCTTACGTCGCCTTTATAAAATACGGGGGCTTTTTTGCAGATTTTGGCGATGCGCTTCACGCTTTCCGCGCTGGAATTGCACAGATTGTCAATAATTATCGCCTTATAACCCGCGTTGAGCAGCTCGACGACGGTATGACTGCCGATATACCCCGCTCCGCCCGTAACTAAAATTGTTTTCATAAAACATGCGCTCCTCGATACTTAATTTTGAGTCTATATTTTAGCACTACGCAAATGAAAAATCAATCAAATTTAATGAATTTTTTAACTAAGTTAAAAAATTCATTGACAAGGAAAATTCAATGCAATATACTGTTATCGAAATTCGGTTTTTTTACCGAGATATCCGGGAGGAATTGTTTATGACAGAGCTGATTGACGGGGATTTTTTACCGTTCGAAACGGCGTTCAGGAGGTTTAAGCAGAGTGTGGAGGCGGCGGCGAACGTGCCGTTTGCTTTCTGCGCGGAGCGGAACGACGGGTTCAGATACAGAGTGGATTTGAAGCTTTTTGCGGACGCCGAACGCGCGGACGAGAATTACCGCATTGCGGAGCGGCTGTTAAAGACCGTGCTTTGGACGGCGGGCGCATACAGGGTTTACGCGGGCGGCGATCATGACGTTTATAAACGGCTCGAGGCGGCTTATTCCGCAAGCGGCGCGCGCGCCTTCGACTACGGCTTTATGTCTAAGATTTATGAAAAGCCCTTTACGCTGAAGGAGCTGCCGATTGCCGAAATTCCGCCAGCGCGCCAGAGCGGCGCGCAGGCCGGCGGGAATTTGAACGGCTGCCGTATCGGGTTCGATGCCGGCGGAAGCGACCGCAAGGTCAGCGCGGTTATCGACGGAAACGTAGTTTTTTCGGACGAGACCGTTTGGAATCCCAAGCTCAACGCGGATCCGCGCTATCATATCGACGGCGTACTGGACAGCTTCAAAAAAGCGGCGGCGCATATGCCGCGCGTGGACGCAATCGGCGTAAGCAGCGCGGGGGTTTACATCAATAACCGCGCCATGGCGGCAAGCCTTTTTATCAAGGTGTCCGATGAGGATTTCGAGCGTTTCTGCAAGGATATTTATATTAATTGCGCAAAGGAATACAACGCTCCCGTAGTCGTCGCAAACGACGGCGACGTTACCGCGCTCGCGGGCGCGGCGGAATTCGGTACGGGACGCATTCTCGGAATCGCCATGGGCACGAGCGAAGCCGCCGGATATATCGACAAGGATAAGCGTTTGAACGGTTGGCTTAACGAGCTTGCCTTTGTTCCCGTAGATTTAAGCGAAGCCGCGGCGGAGGACGAATGGAGCGGCGACACGGGCTGCGGGGTCAAATATTTCAGTCAGGACGGCGTTATCAAGCTCGCCGAAAAGGCGGGGCATAAATTCGCGGAGGGCTTGACGCCCGCGCGTAAGCTCGAAGAAATACAAGGGCTTTTGGCGGACGGCTCCCCTCTTGCAAAAAGGATTTTTGAAAATATCGGCGTTTATCTCGGGTACTCGATAGCGTGGTACCGCAACTTCTACGACTTCTCGCTGCTGCTCATTCTCGGGCGCGTTACGAGCGGAACGGCGGGCGCTATCATTATAGAAAACGCGAAGTCCGTACTCAAGGATAAATTTCCCGAGTACGCGGATATACGGATAGAAACGCCCGACGAAAAAAACAAACGCGTCGGACAAAGCATAGCGGCGGCAAGCCTGCCTGCGGTCAGGACTTGAGAGAAGAGGAATTTGACGGCAGCGGCGCGCTTGTAGTTATGGATAAGCGTATCGGCGAAGCTTGCGGTAAAACAGCGAATTCCTTGTGCCTCAATAAAAAATTCGGGAGGGAGCAAAACATGGTTAAGAAAATTATTGCATTGGGGGTGCTGATTATTATGGCAATTTCACTAGCGGCTTGTGAAAACACAAAAGGTAGTTTTTATAGTTTACAAGAGGCATATGACGAGGGACTATTGACCGTCGAGGATTTGCAGAGTATAGCAAATTATCAAAGCGCAGGAGAGGATGAACCGGATTTTGCGCCGATTCCAAAGAATCCAGAGTACTTAAGTAATGAAATAATTAATGCTATTAAGAAAACATATTTAGTTAATCTTAGAGATATTAGAAATCAAGACGGAACATTGATGTGCCCAAACGCAACAATTAGTGATGTAAAATTTTTAGGATATTATGGGACTTATAACAATGCGATTGCTATCAAAATATCCGATGAATATTCGGGATATCCTGGAGTAGTACAAAAATTCACAGTAGCGGATATTACATTCACTTATAGCGGTGTGCCCGTTGTAATTTGGCAGGCGTAAACAATAATACAATATAAGTAGCGGAGGAATATTGCCATGAGCAAATTCAAAATTAGGACAAGCAAGATAGCAGTTTTTGCAATAGGAATTTTATTAGCATTCACGTTGTCGATAGCTTTAACGCTTAACTGCGAGATTTCTGTATCCGCTGCAGGAACGGATGCGATGTCAGCAACGATAACAGAAACAAAGATTTACAGCAAAGCCACAGTTAATGATGCATTTGACGACAGTAGCGTATTAGTTGTCTTGGATAAGCAAACTAGCGGCATAAATAAACAACACGATGATATCTTTTTTGGCGATTTCGCAAAGATAGCGGTTTATGATTTAACATACATAGATAGTGCCATTAAGAATCGTTCAAGCATTGATGAAACGGAGTTTCATCAAATATTAAAGATTGAACTCCCCGTAAAGTCAAAAGCAAACATCCTGAATGTAATTAGTCAACTTGAAAAGATTGATGAGGTTTTGATAGCTGAACCCAATTATACATTTGAACCTGCGGCACAACCAATGAATTCAAGTGGCACGAGGTACTCAAATCTGTGGGGAATGCATGATACGTTTGGAATACAAGCCGAAGATGCTTGGAACATTACAACGGGCGTTCGTAATAGTGTGAGAGTTGGCGTAATAGATTCCGAAATGGAATTTCATTCTGACTTAACCGGCAACAGAGTAAACGAGGGTGGCGATTTTTTTAATATGGCAAACGTTAATCAAAACATTCCAGGTCCGCTCAGAACAAATATTGATGGACACGGAACTCATGTGGCTGGAACTATCGGGGCAACAGGTACAAACACTAATGGAATAGCCGGTGTCGCATGGAACGTTCAGTTGATCCCATTACAGATATCTTTTTGGGACACAAGCGTGACTCCGAATCGTTGGCGTTGGGGTGGCGATGCTTTGGTACGGGCTATTAGATGGTGCACTGCAAACAATGTTGATATTATAAATTTAAGCGGAGGTGGATTTGGCGATAGTGCAACGATAAGAAACGTTATTAATGATTTTCAAGGTCTTTTTGTTGCGGCTGCTGGCAACGGAAATGATGCAGGTGTTGGACAAAACAACGATACTACTCGCTATTATCCTTCTGATTATTCTCGTGGACAAACGTTTAGTGGTAGATTTATGTCGGTGGGTGCAATCAATAATACAGGAAATATAACGGGCTTCTCGAATTTTGGTGCGACTTCGGTAAGTATTTTTGCGCCGGGCAACGGCATTTGGAGTTGCGTTCCAAACGCGATAAATGCAACGGGATATGCTGCATGGAACGGAACATCCATGGCGACACCTCATGTAACGGGTACGGCTGCTTTAATGTTTTCCGTTTATTCAAACATGACCCACAATTTGACTCGCGCTCAATTGGCAGCGAATATAAAAGCGGCAATAATAAACAATGCCGCGGTTGATACAGGTTCGCCGCTAAACGGACTTTGTGTAGCAAATGGTCGTCTTAATGCGTTTAGGGCGGTCAGCAGCATAGCCTTTGAGACAAGCCCCTATAGCGGTGGAATTTCAATCGACGGGTTTATTAACGGCTTTACTTTACCGAACAACACAAATCTTACATTGCCCGACCAATTCGCTCCTCTTGGCGCGACAACACAACAAACAGTCGCCGCTATCGGTGCTTCCGCCTTTACAAATCAAACCATGTGTACTGAAATTATCATACCCTCGGGAGTAACGACAATCGGGGATTGGGCATTTGACGGTTGCAGTAATTTGACGAGCATTTCCCTCCCCTCCGGTATAACGGGCATAGGCATAGGCGCGTTCATCGATTGCACCAACTTGACGGGTATTATCGTACCGAACGGTGTAACAATCATCGGGGGCTACGCGTTCTATGGCTGCGCCGGGTTAACGAATATTACTATCCCGTCGTCGGTAGCCAGTGTCGGAACGGGGGCTTTTTTGAACTGCATGGGCTTGTCGGTAAGGTGGTACTATAACCAAAGCGTAGACGCGGATATTTTTAAGGCTTATCTGAAGGAGGTAATCATCGGCGGAGTAACAAGCATCGCGGACGGGACGTTTTCGGGCTGCACCGAATTGCAGGCCGTCGAGCTTTCCGACGGCGTGACGCGCATAGGAAGCTATGCGTTTTACGGCTGCGTTGCGTTGCAAAGCGCAGACCTTCCTGCAAGCGTAAAAAGCATAGGCGCGAACGC
>JAITNT010000229.1 GCA_031290295.1 Clostridiales bacterium | reverse complement strand
CGCCGCCGCCGCCCGTACCGCCGCTTCGGTATACGCGCGTACAAGACCGCCCGCGCCGAGCTTTTTACCGCCGAAATACCGGACTACGGCGATAAGCGTATGTCTTAACCGTTTTGCCTTGACGACCTCGGCAATCGGCTGTCCCGCGGTTCCCTGCGGTTCGCCGCCGTCGCTGAATTTCTGCGCGCCGCCAGGCTCCAGACTGTAAGCGTAGCATATATGAGAGGCGTCGTAATAGCGCTTACGCAGACCCGCCAGAAACTCCGCCGCCGCCGCCGCGTCCTTAACGGGCGCGATACAGGCGATAAAACGGGATTTCTCGATAACGTACACGCTTTCGGCGACGCCTGCCGCGGTCAAATAATTATCGGGCATCGCCCTTAATTTTTTCTTTCAGCAGGTCGCCTAACGCATGCATACCTATGTCGATGCGTTCCGGCGTCGCATTAGAAAAATTCAAACGCAGCGTATTATGTCCGCTGTCGTCCGCGAAGAACACGTTGCCGTAAACATAAGCCACCTTTCTCGCTATCGCCTCCGGGAACAGCTTCTCCGTATCGATATCGGCGTTAAGCGCGCCCCAAATGAACAGTCCGCCCTGCGGCTCGGAATATTTGAATTCCTCGGGCATGTATTTATTTATCGCGCTTATCATGCAGTCCTTTTTAGCCTTATAAATCGGCGTAATTTTCTTTAACTGCTTGTCAATGTACCCCGCGCGGAGGTATTCCTCGACAATCGCTTGCGAAAGATGACTCGTATGCACGTCCGCGCCCTGCTTGGTTATTTCAAGCTTGCTTATTATTTCCTTGTTGCCTACGGCTACCGCGACGCGAAGACCCGGTGAAACAATTTTACTGAAGCTCGTAAGATAAACGACGTTATCCCCTACGTCGACGCTTTTTAATGCGGGCACATACTCGCCCTCAAATCTAAGCTTCGAGTACGGGTCGTCCTCGAGCACCGGCAGCTTATGCTTGGCGGTAAGGCAGGCGATAGCAATGCGGTTGCGCAGAGAATACGTGCGCCCGGTAGGGTTAGAAAAGGTCGGCACTACATAAAGCAGCTTGGGCTTGTATTCGTTAATTTTCGCCTCTAAATCCTGAATGTCAAGCCCGTCCTCTCCCGAATTAACGCCCACGACGTTAGCCTCGTACGCCGCCGCGATAGGCAGCACGGCAAGATAGGTCGGGTTCTCGACTAGCAGCGTGTCGCCCTTAGAAAGAAAAACCTTGCACATGAGGTCGATTCCCTGCTGTCCGCCGGACAAAACTATGCTCTGCTCGAGCGTTATGTTCTTGACGCCCGCTTTTTTGACGTACTCGATCATCGCCTCCCGCGCCGAAGGCAAGCCCTGCGTAATCCCGTACTGAAGAATTTTTTCCGCGCGTCCGCCGCGCAAAAGCTCGTCCGAAATCTCGCCGACCTTATCGAACGGCAAGCAATCCGCCGCCGGCAATCCGCCCGCGAAGCTGATAATCGTAGGGTCGGCGGTAAGCTTGAGAATTTCCCTCGTCGCCGAGCCGCTGATATGATTCATTCTCTCGCTGTAATTAAAACTCATACCTCTACCTTCCTTTGCGTCCGTTCAAATCAAATGCCCTGCGGACGCTTGCTTGAACTGACTTTAAGTATAAACTATGGAAGCAAATTGCCGAAGCAATTTGAAGTCTGCGACTTCTCGCGGCGTTGCCGCCGCGCTTCCGGTTTGGACTTTTGCGTCCGTTCAAGTCAAATGCCCTGCGGGCGCTTGCTTGAACTGACTTTAAGTATAACAAAAACATGAAAATATATCAATTATTATTTACTTCAAAATTTCTAAAAACGAAAACTTGCAAAGTGTAAATTAAATTGTCGCATAATTTACCGATAAAGTGAATTCCGGGCGAAAATTAACCGCATAAGACTCGCACTTTAGCTTTTTGAACCGGTCTAATATTCCTTTCGTCCGATCAACACGTCGACTGATATATCGAAATAATCCGCAATCTGAATCAACGTATCCAAATCCGGTTCCGTCGCGCCGTTTTCCCAATAGGAAACCTTTCGTTGGGTAGTCCCCAAGGCTTTTGCCAACGCCGTTTGATTGACGTCCCTATCCGTCCTTAACGCCTTTATAATATTTGAAAACTTATTGACCATAATTACTATGATAAACAAAACCTGTCTAAAATAGTTGACATAGACAATTTTTGTCTATATAATGTTACAATAATCAATCTAAGGAGGAAATTTTTATGGCAAGACTGGAATCGGCGGTCGAGCAGGTCGCACCGAGCGGGCAGGACAGAATGAAGCAGCGGTATGAACAGTTCGGTTGGAATTTGATCAGCGTTCAGGACGTGGTCAACAATTACGAATCGCGCTCGGGCGACACGATCTACCAAAACAAGGAACGATGGGTAAAGCTGATGTTTCAGCGCGACAAGGACATGCCGAATTACGAGCGGGTCCGCGCGCTCGAAAAGGAATGGCTCGATTTGGGCGGAATAAGCGGACCGGCGGCTCCCGTTGCGCCCGCGCCCCCGAAAATGCGCGGCAGGAAAAAATTTGTAATTCTGTCGCTGCCTTTTACAATCATTGCAATCGCATTAGCGGTCGCATCGGGCGGCGACGCGACAATACTTGTCGGAGCGGCTATTTTTTTGATACCGGCTCTCATTTTTTGGTTGCTCTTTTTCACAAAAAGCAAGCCCTACAAAAAAGATAACGAAGCGCGCGCGGAAGCCTACAAAGCGAAGCTGAACCTTTACAGGCTAAACGGCGAACAGCTGCAACAAAATTTGCGCCGCCATAAGCAAATAGTAGAGGAGGCGCAAAGGCTCATTTAGCGTCGCCGCCGAAACAAAACGGGGAAACGGGTTGCAGACAAAGAGGACAATAAAATGTCTTAACAAGCTGTGAAGAGATTCTTCGACTACGCGATAGCATTGACATGGGCTGGTTTTATTCGTATTGTATACGGTATATAGTTAGAGTAACTTTTACCCATAGACAATACAAATAAACAAAAACAATGTCATTCTGAGCTTGTCGAAGAATCTCTTCGCCGCTTTCAACGCTCCGTCACCATGGCGTTAGTTGCGGTATGTGTGGAGGTGGATAAAGAGGATAATTAAAACTGGATTCCTACGGCGCTGCCGCGCCTCTGAATGACAAAGAGGGCTTGCTGAAAATGGTAAGCGGAGCTAGAGTTTGTTTCGACTACGCTCAGAATGACAATGGTGGGGTTTTAATTGTATGGGGGTACAGGTGAACAAGCAGCGGTAGTCCTTATAGGGGCGACCTCCCTCGGTCGCCCTAGCCTACGTACGCGTTTTCTCCCGAAATTCAGGCGGTAAGCAAACCCGTCAAAAACCGCGCGTGCTTTTCGCAACAAGTCTATTACAAATACCGCGTTATAGAGTCCAAAGACTTGCGAACCTTTTTCCGCGCCTTATTGTCGACGGGATAACCCAGCGCTATGTA
>JAITNT010000122.1 GCA_031290295.1 Clostridiales bacterium | reverse complement strand
ATTTTTTGCAAAAGGTCGCTTTGATACGCGAATACTTTCCGACTGCCGGAATAACTACGGATATAATTTGCGGCTTCCCGGGCGAATCGGAGCAAAATCATGCGGAAACGCTCGCTTTTGTACGGGAGGCGGGGTTTTCCGATATCCACATTTTTCCGTATTCGCCGCGGCCGGGTACGGAAGCCGCCAAGCGCGCGCAGATACCCGTATCGGTACGGAAGCGCCGCGCCGCCGAGCTGGAAACGGTGCGCGGTCGGCTTAGCGAGGACTTTCGTAAAGCGGTGCTCGGCACAACCTGCGAGACGCTTACGGAGCAAGCCGCGAACGGCTGCGTGACGGGTTACAGCGGAAATTATTTGAAGGTCTATCTTTCGGCTGACAAAAAGCCGGATATGTTGTATAATGTAAAAATAATGGAAATTTTTCAAGAGGGAGTCAAAGGAGAGGTATTGTGAACGATTGTATTTTTTGTAAAATCATAGGCGGTGAAATCCCCGCCAAGCCCGTATACGAATGCGAAGACTTTATTATTATCAACGACGTCAACCCGATCGCCCCCAAGCATTACCTGCTGTTGCCGCGTAATCACTACGCTACGCTTGCCGAAATGAACGGGACGGACGCCGAAATTCTCGGACGCGCCCTAAAGACCGTATCGGGTTTGCAAAAGGAGCTGGGGCTTGAGAACGGTTACCGTCTTGTAATTAATCAGGGCGCCGATGCCGGTCAATCCGTCCTGCATCTGCACATACATATACTTGCCGGTACGGAAATGAGCTTTACGGTGGATTAGCACAACCTATAAGCCGCCCGGACGATTGCCGACCATAAAAATGCGATTTTGCTGCGCTCCGTCTTAATTGTATTGTCGCTGTTCTATCCGTATAGATTGTCATTGCGAACGAGGCGAAGCCGAAGTGTGGCAATTCTATCCTCTTTTCTTTTCCGCATTACCGCATACAGCAGGCGGTTTCTAGATTGCCACGTCGCTTTCAGCTCCTCGCTAAGGACGACCGAAGTTTGTTTACATGTACACCATACAAATCAAACCACCCTTGTCAATGCTATCGCGCAGTCGAAACAAACTCTAGCGCCGCTTGCTAAGACATTTTACTTGTCCTCATTACCCCTTTTCGCCGCTTACCAATCATTCACTTATCCTTTTTTTCAAGCCCCGTTCCGATAATTTGCTACCTTTTGAACGGCAAAAAAGTTTCGGCGTCAACCTTGTCGTAAATAAATTCTGCGGCAATCAGATTTCCGCGCACTACGGCGTTCCTGCCGAATTTTGCGCGGATTTTATCAAGCCCGGCGTCCAGACGTTCTTTTTTTATGTCGGACGTATGGTCGAATAAATCGGCGGGCACGATATCGTCGGTATTAGACAGCGAAAAAGCCGTTACCGTAATCGTTCTTAGCGGCGGGGCATTTACGGCGCGGGCGGCTTGCGCGAGCTTATAGGCGCATTCGGCGATGTCTGTACCCGAGGCGGTGGGGGTTCTTAGCGCGCCTTGACGTGAAATTGTAGACAGCGTGTTATCGCGTAACGATACCGCCGTTTTGGCGGCCTTAAATTCGTGCTTGCGCAGCCTTGCTCCTACAAGGTCGGCAAGATAATAAATTAATATGCGTACGTCCTCCTCGGTCGAGAGGTCGCGCGTCGCGGTTATGCCGTGACCGACGCTTTCGACAAGGCGCGTTTTATAGTATTCGCGGACGGGCTCGTTATCGAGTCCGAGCGCATAGTGTTTGAGCCTTTGCCCGATAATTCCGAAATGCGATTTGAGCATATCCTCGGGCGCGTTAGCAAGATCCCCTATAGTGTGAACGTTAAGCTTTTTTAACTTATCGGAGGTTGCCTGTCCGATGCCCATTATGCTGTCCGCGTCAAGTCGCCAAATCACCCGTCGGAAGTTTTCACGCGAAATAACGCTTACGGCGTCGGGTTTTTTGAGGTCGCTGCCGAGCTTGGCAAAAATCTTGTTAAAGGACACGCCTATCGATACCGTAAGACCCGTTTCGCGGGGTATGCGGGCGCGGATTTTTTGGGCGATTTCCTCGCCGTTACCAAATAGCTTGGTGGAGTTGGTTACGTCGAGCCAGCTTTCGTCCGGGCCGAACGGTTCGACAAGGTCGGTGTACTCGGTGTAAATTTTGAAAACGCGCTCGGACAGCTCGGAGTATTCCTCAAAATGCGGCGGAACGCAAACAAGCTCGGGGCATTTCTGCTTTGCCTGCCAAATAGCCTCGCCCGTCTTGACGCCGAACGCCTTTGCCGGCATGTTCTTTGCCAGAATTATACCGTGGCGGCGTTCGGGATCGCCGCTTACCGCAAGAGGCACGTTCTTATATTCCGGCATGTTAAGGATTTCCGCCGAAGCATAAAAATTATTAATATCGCTGTGAAGTATAATCCTATCACTCATAGTATTATTTTAGCATATATCCGTGACAAATGCATAAAAAAAATACTTTCTTTTATTGCGGGATCCCCGCAATAAAAGCCCTATGACAGCCGTATGCGGTGAGCGTTAGCGGAGCATACGGCGTAAAAAGAGGGTGAATACCGTGCGCTATGGCGCACGGCAGAGGGGGAAAAGCATAAGAGCTTTACGGGATTTATCCCGTATGCGACATAGCTTGTCCCCCTTATTCATTGCAAGCGCATTTTTATGCGTTTGCAATGAGCATTATAAAATACAAAGCGTTTGATATTTTTTTTTGTATATGGTATTATGTTCTTGCGGAGGCGCTTATGAAGATAAAAAAAGCCGTTATTTTATGCGGCGGGTTCGGAACGAGATTTTTGCCTATAACTAAGGTCTTTCCTAAGGAAATGCTGCCTATTATCGACCGTCCGGTTCTCGATTACATTATCGACGAGGTAAAGGACAGCGGTATCGGGCAAATTATGCTTGTGATAAGCCCGTCAAAGACGGTTATCCCGCAATATTACTCTCCCGATCCGCAGCTTACAAAAAAGCTTACGGAGCGAAAGCAGACGGCGGCGCTCGGTATACTCGCTAAAATCGGCGGCGCGGAAATATCCTACGCGGTGCAGGAGGATGCGGAAGGCAGCGGTCACGCGTTGTCGCTTGCCGAGAGCTTTTGCGGCGGCGAGCCCTTTGCGCTTCTTAACGGCGACGACGTCGTTTATTCCGAAACGCCCGCCGTCGGACAGTTATCACGGGCGTACGAGAGGTGCGGTCTGTCGGTTATCGGAATGCAAAGACGCCCCGAGCCCGAAATACGCAGGTACGGAGTCGCGGACCTTGCGGGCGCGGGGGTTGACGGCTTGTATAAGCTGAAGGGAATTATCGAAAAACCCTCCGCGCCCGAGCTTAGCTCGGATTTGTGTTCACTCGGCAGATATGTTTTTACGCCCGATATTTTTGACGCTATAAGGCGAACGCCGTATTGCGGCTTCGAGCTGCGTTTGACCGACGCTATAAGCGCGCTCATCGCCTCAAGCGGCGCATACGCTTATGAATTTACCGGCCGCCGCTACGATATGGGCGACAAGTACGAAACGATAGAGGCGGCAATTGAATTCGCCCTCCGTAATCCCGAATATGCGGATAGGCTCAAGGCCTATTTGAATAAGCTTACAAAGGAGCTCGGGGCAAACCCATAAAATGCGTCGTCCCCGGCTTGCTCCCGCCGCACGTTCCAAAAAACGAAGCTTTGTAAAATCCGTTGCGTTGCAGCGGATTTTTGCTTTGCTGTCGTCAAAAAGTAAATACGCTTGACAAAGGCGTCTATTAACGCTTGTAGGTTCCTTGTTTCCGTGCAGTAAAATTGGCATAGGCAGATATTGCCTGAGGAGATTTTGACATGGACAACGCAATAACCGTAGGGCGGTTCATGTACGACTGGTTAGAGAACGCCGTCAAGCCGACTGCAAGATACGGCACATATCGCGCAGTCGAAACATCGCCCGTGCCACCCGTAACAAATACTATTCTCAAACCCTATCAATGTCAATGCTATCGCGCAGTCGGAACAAACTCCGCCGTTTAGGTAACCCTTGCTCCGGAGAAAGGCATCGTCAACAGCCCCGCCTTAAATTTGCCGGAAACGTCGTCCCCGTCTACGATGCCGGTAACCGTGCTTTTGGTGACGCCCATGGGCGTTTTGTAGTTCATTGTCCACTCAAAATTATCGCCGTCGATTTTTCCGTTCTCGACCGTAACGATAACCTTGCCCCACGACATCGACCCGGTTAGAACGTCGCCCTCCGTTTTGTAAACCAACGTGCCCGCTTGCTTTCCCACGAGAGATTTCACGGTGATGTTGTAAGTTCCTTCGATAGCCATTAAAATATCCTCCTTATTAATATTTATATTTTGTGTACCCTTGCCGCCGTTCCGCTCATCAGCTTTTGCTTGACCTCGGCGGATAACGGAAGCGCTTTTATTCGTTCAACCCACGTTTTCAGCGGTACGAATACGGTGAAATTAGGGTCGTCCGAGCCAAACATGAGCTTATCCAATGAACCGACCTTTTTGTCGATATATTCCAGATTTTCCGCAATTTGTTCGTCCGAAAAGGTTTGCCAACCGGAAATATCCGCATAGACGTTCTCATAGTTTTTAAGCAAATCGACTGCGCCTTCAAAGAATTGATTCCACCCCGTGTGCGCGTTGACCAGCTTGAGGCGCGGATGTCTTTTTAGCATGTCCCGTAAAAATTCAGGTCCGCCATACTGAATTTCGTTATACGCGGACTCGCATCCGTGCGTCAGGACGGGAAGCCCGTGTTTTTCGCACACCCCGTATAATGGCTCGCAGATTTTGTCGCTCGGAGAAAAACCGCAGGGCGGATAGATTTTCAAGCCCTTAATATTTCCCCATTCTTCCACGGCTTTTTCAAAGCAGTAGGCGGCTTTTTCCCGTCTGGGATCGACCCCGAAATACGTAAAGATTCTGTCGGGGTAC
>JAITNT010000169.1 GCA_031290295.1 Clostridiales bacterium | reverse complement strand
TTTGATTCCTCCTATGTTTTTTTGACTTTGGCTTGCAACACCTCTTTCATTTTAACATAGGAGGAATCTTTTTTACTAACCCTACCGCTTCTGCTTACTCTATTCTCCCCAGCTCCGCGGGGGGGTTCGCGTTCCAATGACAAGGCGGCTTTTACACGTACCGTACGGGTATGCAGTAATAGCCAGGATAAGACTATGCATATGAAGTCCGCCCGAATGCGAAAAAGCGAGACGAACGCCGCAGGCGGAGCGAGCGCGCATACGCGTCTATCGCGGCAAAAGTCCGACTGAATCGGATTAAGCAAGACACGCCGCCCGTAAAGGGCGGCTTGTCGCAGCGCCGATTCACGCTTGGTCGGCAAAAGTCCGCCCGAATGCGGTTAAGCGAATCGAACCGCCCGCAGAGGGCGGAGAGCGAGTCCGCATTCGCGTCCGGGCGGTATTCACGTTTGGTCGGTTTTATATATTCTTATCCGCAAAGGCTATCATGTCGGCGGCGACGGTTTCGCGGTCGGTTTCGTTCAGAATTTCGTGACGGTCGTTAAAATAGAGCTTCAGCCTTACGTTTTGGAAGCCTAACGCCTTGTATTTTTTGTAAAGCGCGGTCACGCCCTTGCCGTAATTGCCTACGCCGTCCGCCGCGCCCGACGCTATAAACAGCGGCAGTCCGACGGGAGGCGCGACGACGTTCTTGAACATTTCGCGCAAGCCCTTGAAAAACGATTTATAAAAGCCGTAGCTGAAGCAGTCGATAATATGCGCGTCGTGGTTGTACGCCTTGACTATTTCCGCGTCGTGCGTAAGCCACGCGTTATCCTCGGATTCTATTTTTTTGTCGTAGGCGGCGAAGGTAATTTTCTTGATAAAATGCGCGGGCTTATTGCTCCTGTGCAGCGCGCAAACCGCGCCCGCGAGTATCAGCGTCAGCGCGGAATTCAGCGACGAGCCGGACAAAATAACGCCCTTTAGATATTCCGGAAGCTTATGCTTCAAGAAGTACGTTTGCGACAAAAACGAGCCGTAGGAGTGTCCGAGCAAAATTATCGGCAATCCGTACTCCGCGTGCAGACGCCCAGTGATTTCCAGCATGTCGGATACGATTTCATTATATAAATCGCCCGTCGCCTGCCCGACGTTCGCGCGGCCGCCCGCGGTAAGACCGTGCGCGCGGTGATCCGCGCCCGCGACTATATACCCCGCCTTATTAAAAGCGGCGGCGGTCTCCGCGTACCGCCCCATATGCTCGTTCATACCGTGAGCTATCTGTATAACGCCCTTGGGCTTTTCCGCCCCGTCCCATACGTACAAAAAGCATTCCTTACCGTCCTTACATGTGAAAGTATCGATTCTCATATCCATTAGCTCCCTTTATGTTATTTGAATACATTATAACATAAAAGCCGCCGCAAGTCTAAATCCGTACCTCATAATTTTTTGACGGTTTTGCGACGGAGGTTGACAATTTCCGGCAAACCGTAATTTTTGCGCGCGTAAGGTTTGAATTAAAAAAAATTTATGCTATAATTTATGTATATTTGCGGGAGAAGGTTGTAATTGAAAAAACATCTTTTGCGGGCGGCCGTGTCCGCGGTTTGCATAGGCATATTTATATCGGCGCTCTCATATTATCCGAATATTATTCGCGGCGGCTCGGTCCGCAGGCTGAATATCGACGCCGCGGGCGGCGTAGTCAGGCTTGTTAACGGCGATTTCGGCGCGGACGCAAAGGTCTTCTCGCACGAAAGCGCGCTGGATATTCTGGACGGTATGCGGGACGTTTACGGCTTCGGCGACGCGCGCGGCGAGCTTGCCGCGGACGGAACGACCGATACGGCTTACGGCAGGGTATATAAATTCCGGCAGGTAAAGGACGGCGTAAGCGTGTTCGGGCGCAGTATAAGCGTGGCGGCCGACGCAAAAGGCGGCGTTCTTTGCGTAAGCGGTAATTATCTGAAGGATATTCCCTCCTTCGGCGAGCCAACCGTGAACCCGGCGGACGCGGTTTCGGCGGCGGTTAAGGAATACGGCGGCGGCGCGGTTTCGGCGGGGCTTACCGTTTATTCGTTGGACGGCGTTGCGCCCGCGCGCGCGTTCGAGGTCGTATTGCAGGCGGAGGACGGATACCGCGTTTTTGTGAGCGCGGAAAGCGGCGAAATTTTGGCGGCGATTCCCCTCACGCCGCAGGCAAAGCTTAATTCCGAGCCCGTCACGCTGCCGCTTACCGATTATTACGACGAAACGCAGAACGTGACCGTCGAGAAATCCTTGTCGCAGTCGGACGGCGAATATACATATTATTTGGCGGACGCGCTCCGCAATATTTACCTGCTGGACGCAAACCACGGCACCGGCCTGAACAACGCGCAGCAGGGCGCGCAAATCAAAAATACTACGGGCGATTTCGGCGATAAGGTCGAGGTTTCGGCGTTTATCAATTTTGTCAAGGCGTTCGATTTTTATGCGGACGGCTCGGTGACGGGCGCGGTCAGGCGCGGTATCGACAACAGCCTGGACGCCGTGCACGACAACGAAAATGCGAATAACGAAATCCGTGTTACGGCGGCTATGCACTGGGACACGGATTACCAGAACGCCGCCTACGTATCGGGCTTCGGCGCAAAGAGCGCGGTCTTTATTTTCGGCGACGGCCTGTCTGACGGCAAGCTCTATAACCCCGCCGCCGCGTCGGACGTGGTGGGTCACGAATATCAACACGCTATAACGGATCACGTTACACCGAGCGGTCTGGTGTATCTTAACGCTTCGGGCGCGATTAACGAGGCCGTTTCGGACATTTTCGGCGCGCTTATCGAGGGTCGGGCGCTTACGGACGACGGCTTTTGGATTATGGGCGAGGACGTCGTTCCGAACGCGTCCCCGACCAGGCAGGGTCTCCGCTCTATGAAGAACCCCACCGCGTACGGTCACCCCGCGCATACGGACGATCAAAAGCCCTTCGTCGATAAGAGCGCCGATGCGAAAGAAAAGGAGGAGAAGGATCAAGGCGGCGTACATTCCAACTGCAATATCCTTACCCACGCGCAGTACAAAATGTACGCGGCGGCGCCGACTTTTTTCACGCGCGAAAGCATAGGCAAGCTTTGGTACGGAGTGCTTCCTCTGTTATCTGCAAACGCTACGTTCGAGGACTTCCGCGCGCTGATGATGGAAACCGCCCGCAGCCTAGGCTGGTCGGCGGACATACGCATGACTATTGCCGAAAGCTTCACAAGCTCCGGAATTAACGGCGACGACGACGGAAGCGATTCGGCGAACACGCATATGGTGGTGTTTAAGAGCGAGGGAACGACGCTTAAATCGGAAACGGTCGCGCACGGCGGCGCGGCGACCGCGCCGTCAAATCCCGCTAAGGAGCCGGACGCGCAGTATACGTACGCTTTCTCGGGCTGGGATAAGCCTTTTGACAACGTAACCGAGGATTTGACCGTTAACGCGGTATTTAACGAAGTTTCGCGCGAATATACGGTAATATTTATGAGCGGCGAACAGGAATTAAAAAGAGAAACAGTTCTCTACGGACGGGCGGCTACCGCGCCCGCCGACCCCTTAAAGGCGACGGACGCGCAGTATATTTATACCTTTTTGGGGTGGGACGCGGACTTCGGTTGCGTTACGGAGAATTTGACCGTAAACGCGGGATTTGCCCTAACCCCGCGCGAATATACGATAATATTTATAGTTGACGGACAGGAATACGACAGGCAAACCGTTCTCTACGGAGAACCGCCGGCGCCGCCCGCCGACCCGAAAAAAGCGGGGTACGTCTTCACCGGGTGGTTTACGGACGCCGCGCATACCGTGCCGCTGGGCGACGCGGTGTACGGCGACGTCAGCGTATACGCGGGGTTCGGCGTTAGCCTCCGCTACGCGGGTTGCTTCGGTCTGGCGTACGGCGCTCCCCTCTCGCCGGCGACCGCCGCCCTTGCGTTTACGGTGGGAGCGATTGCGGTGTGCATGCTGAAAAGACGAGGAACAAATAAAGATAAAAGGGCAGGTTAAAACCGGATTGTCGCGTCGCTTGTGAATCCTCATTAGACTTTTTTCAAATGAAACGGGGATTTTTAGCGGAGATTTTTTTGCGCCTTGTGTCACTAAAAAACCCCGCTTACGCATATACTGTATGTATGAAAAAAATCGTGCTTACGGGCGGGGGCAGCGCCGGACATATAATGCCGCACGTCGCGCTTTTGGAGCCGTTAAAGAAGCATTTTAACGAGCTTCATTACATCGGCTCGGGCGGTATCGAAAAAAGCATAATGACGGCGTACCCCGAAATAAGCTTCCATGAAATCGACGCGCCTAAGCTGCGGCGGTCCTTGACGCTGAAGAACCTCGCCGTGCCCTTTCGGCTGTTAATGAGCGTTTGCCGCGCGAAAAAGCTGTTAAGGGATATCGCGCCGAACGTGATATTTTCTAAGGGCGGCTTTGTTTCGCTGCCCGTTATCTCCGCCGCCGCCGCTCTGGACATTCCCTCCGTCCTGCATGAGTCCGACGCGACGTTCGGGCTTGCCAACCGCTTAAGCGTAAAAAACGCCGCTAAGGTGCTGACGAGCTTTGCCGAGGCCGCCGCGCTAAGACCGCCATATATTCACACGGGTACGCCGATACGTCCCTCTCTTTACGGCGGAACGCGCGCCGCAGGGCTCAAGGAAAGCGGTTTGTCGGGCGTCAAGCCCGTGATTTTAATAATAGGCGGGTCGCTGGGCGCGCGCGCGCTTAACGAAACGGTGCGCGCCGCGCTCCCGGAAATAACCGCGCGTTACGACTTGATACACATTTGCGGACGGGGTAATACCGTAACAACCTCTCAAAGGGGTTACTTTCAACTTGAATTCGCGCTCGAACCGTCGGACATTTACGCCGCCGCCGACATAGTTATTTCTCGCGCGGGCAGCAACGCGATAGCGGAATTTGCCGCGCTCAAAAAGCCCATGCTGCTCATTCCGCTCCCCGCCGCCGCCTCAAGGGGAGACCAGCTCGTCAACGCGGAAATATTCCGCCGCAACGGGTGGGCGCGCGTTTTGCCGCAGGAAAAGCTTACGCCGCAAGCCCTGCCGCAAGCGATAGAAAGCCTATACCGCGAAAGAGGAACGCTCGTGTCCGCGCTTACAACCGCGCCGAGCTTCGACGGCACGGACAGGGTGCTCGCGGAAATATTAAGCAGCTTTCCGAATACGACGTGAAAAGTCGGATGTTTGGAAAGAGGGCAAGTGAATTGTATATGGGGCGTTGAAAGCGGCGAAGCGGGTCTGGATTGCCACGCTGCGCTCGCAATGACGGATTAGGGGTTGATTGTATGGTGTACGGAAGAACAAGGAGAACCCGTACCACTAGCGAGCGCTCTGCGAAGCGCGCGAGCGGCTTTTACCCGTACTAAACGAGTACGCAGCAATAACCCGGATAAGACTATGCCGTTGAAGTCCGCCCGAATGCGATAAAGCGAGACGTAGCCGCCGCTAAGGCGGCGGAGCGAGCGCGCATTCGCGTCTGGGCGGCAAAAGTCCGACTGAATCGGATTAAGCAAGACAGCCGCCCGTAAAGGGCGGCTTGTCGTAGCGCCGATTCACGCTTGGCCGGCTTCGTTGCGCATCGGTTTACAGCTTAGCCCCGCCCGCGTTATTCAGCACGTTAGACTCATAAGCGTAATTCAGGCACTTCTTGCGGGCGCGGTCGGCCTCGGCGTATTCAATCAGCTTGCCGATAAGCTCCCCGAACGTCATACCCTCATGCTCCCAAAGATAGCCGGAGAGCGAGCCGGGAATAGTATTAATCTCATTAACAAAAATCTGCCCGCCTCCGTCGATTATGAAGTCTATTCTGATAACGCCCTTAGCGGCAAGCGCCAGAAATATTTTTTGCGAGGTTTCGCGTATATAAAGAGCTTTTTCGTCCTCGATAGGCGCGGGCAGCTTACGGGTCATGGCGGACATGCCCTTGTTTTTGCCGCCCTTGAGATACTTATCCGAAAAGCTCAACACCTCCTGCCACTTTATAGGTTGCTCGCACTGCGACGCCGCCGCTTCGTTTGCGAAGCCGAGAACGGAACAATTAATTTCCGTGATATCCTTTAAGGCGCGCTCGCAAAGTATGCGGTTGTCGAACTCAAGCGCGACGTCGAGCGCGGCGCAAAGCTCGGTGCGGTTACGGCAAACGCTTATACCGATACTGCTGCCGAGGTTGGAGGGCTTGACTATAATCGGGTATTTCAGTTTTTCAACGGATGCAAGAATTTTTTTATAGCCGTCCACCGTCTGAAACTCCGCCTTGTCGAACCATGCCCACGGCACGGTTTTGACGCCTAACCCGTTCAGAAAGAGCTTCGCGGCAATTTTATCCATGCTTACCGCGCTCGCGAGCACGCCGGGCGAGGTGTACGGAATCCCCGACAGCTCCAGCATTCCCTGCAGCGTACCGTCCTCGCCGTTAAGCCCGTGCATACAAAGCAACGCGCAGTCAATATACGCCAGCTT